>RBWT01000027.1 GCA_004010275.1 Streptomyces huasconensis | reverse complement strand
CACCCCCGCTCAGACACCCCGCCCCCACCGACAAGCCACCCCTGTACAGCAGCTACGCGCGTAGATATGCTCCCCTCGTGACCATGCCCACTGCATTCGCTGACGTGACCGCGTCCGACAGCACGCTCCGCCGCTTCCTCCACGGGCTGCCCGGCGTCGACGCGGTCGGCCTGGAGGCGCGTGCCGCCTCGCTCGGAACCCGTTCGATCAAGACCACGGCGAAGGCGTACGCCATCGACCTGGCCATCTCGATGATCGACCTGACCACGCTGGAGGGCGCCGACACCCCGGGCAAGGTCCGGGCACTCGGCGCGAAGGCCGTCAACCCCGACCCGACGGACCGCGGGACGCCGCGCACCGCGGCCGTCTGCGTCTATCCGGACATGGTCGCCACCGCCAAGGAGGCCGTCGCGGGCAGCGGCGTCAAGGTCGCGTCCGTCGCGACCGCCTTCCCCGCGGGCCGCGCCGCGATCGAGGTGAAGCTCGGTGACGTGCGCGAGGCCGTGGCCGCCGGGGCCGACGAGATCGACATGGTCATCGACCGCGGAGCCTTCCTCTCCGGCGACTACATGACCGTCTTCGAGCAGATCCGCGCCGTGAAGGAGGCCTGCGGCACCGCCCGCCTGAAGGTCATCTTCGAGACCGGTGAGCTGTCGACGTACGACAACATCAAGCGCGCCAGCTGGATCGGCATGATCGCGGGCGCCGACTTCATCAAGACCTCGACCGGCAAGGTCGGCGTCAACGCCACCCCGGCCAACACCCTCCTGATGCTGGAGGCCGTCCGCGACTTCCGCGCGCAGACCGGCGTCCAGATCGGCGTGAAGCCCGCGGGCGGCATCCGCTCGACCAAGGACGCAGTCAAGTTCCTCGTCCTGGTGAACGAGACCGCGGGCCCGGACTGGCTCGACAACCACTGGTTCCGCTTCGGCGCCTCGTCGCTCCTGAACGACCTGCTGATGCAGCGCCAGAAGCTGGCCACCGGCCGCTACTCCGGCCCCGACTACGTGACGGTGGACTGACCCATGACCTCCACTCCCTTCGAGTACGCCCCCGCGCCGGAGTCCCGCTCCGTCGTCGACATCGCCCCGTCGTACGGCCTGTTCATCGACGGCGAGTTCGTGGACGCCGCCGACGGCAAGGTCTTCAAGACGGTCTCCCCGTCCACCGAGGAGGTCCTCTCCGAGGTCGCGCAGGCCGGTGCCGAGGACGTCGACCGCGCCGTGAAGGCCGCCCGCAAGGCCTTCGAGAAGTGGTCGGCGCTGCCGGGCGCCGAGCGCGCCAAGTACCTCTTCCGCATCGCCCGCATCATCCAGGAGCGCAGCCGCGAGCTGGCCGTCCTGGAGACGCTGGACAACGGCAAGCCCATCAAGGAGACGCGCGACGCCGACCTCCCCCTGGTCGCCGCGCACTTCTTCTACTACGCGGGCTGGGCCGACAAGCTCGACCACGCGGGCTACGGCCCGAACCCGGCGCCGCTCGGTGTCGCGGGCCAGGTCATTCCCTGGAACTTCCCGCTCCTGATGCTGGCCTGGAAGATCGCCCCGGCGCTCGCGACCGGCAACACGGTCGTCCTGAAGCCCGCCGAGACGACCCCGCTGTCCGCGCTCTTCTTCGCGGACATCTGCCGCCAGGCGGGCCTGCCCAGGGGCGTCGTCAACATTCTTCCCGGGTACGGCGACGCGGGCGCGGCCCTGACCGCCCACCCCGACGTGAACAAGGTCGCCTTCACCGGTTCCACGGCTGTCGGCAAGGCGATCGCACGCCAGGTCGCGGGCACGGACAAGAAGGTCACCCTGGAACTGGGCGGCAAGGGCGCGAACATCGTCTTCGACGACGCCCCCATCGACCAGGCCGTCGAGGGCATCGTCACCGGCATCTTCTTCAACCAGGGCCAGGTCTGCTGCGCCGGGTCGCGCCTCCTCGTACAGGAGTCGATCCAGGAGGAGCTGCTCGACTCGCTGAAGCGGCGCCTGTCGACCCTGCGCCTCGGCGACCCGCTGGACAAGAACACCGACATCGGCGCCATCAACTCCGCCGAGCAGCTCGCCCGCATCACCGCGCTCGCCGACACCGGCGAGGCGGAGGGCGCCGAGCGCTGGTCGCCGTCGTGCGAACTGCCGTCCACGGGCTACTGGTTCGCGCCGACGCTCTTCACGAACGTCACGCAGGCGCACACCATCGCCCGCGACGAGATCTTCGGCCCGGTGCTCTCGGTCCTGTCCTTCCGCACGCCGGACGAGGCCGTGGCCAAGGCCAACAACACGCAGTACGGGCTCTCCGCCGGCATCTGGACGGAGAAGGGCTCGCGCATCCTCGCGGTCGCGAACAAGCTCCGGGCGGGCGTCGTCTGGGCCAACACATTCAACAAGTTCGACCCGACCTCGCCGTTCGGCGGCTACAAGGAGTCGGGTTACGGCCGCGAGGGCGGCCGGCACGGACTGGAGGCGTACCTCGATGTCTGACCGACTCACGGTCCTGAAGACCTACAAGCTGTACGTCGGCGGGAAGTTCCCGCGTTCCGAGAGCGGCCGGGTGTACGAAGTGACCGACGCAAAGGGCAAGTGGCTGGCGAACGCGCCGCTGTCGTCCCGCAAGGACGCCCGTGACGCCGTCGTGGCGGCACGCAAGGCGTTCGGCGGCTGGTCGGGCGCGACCGCGTACAACCGCGGGCAGATCCTCTACCGCATCGCCGAGATGCTGGAGGGCCGCCGCGACCAGTTCGTGCGCGAGGTCGCGGACGCCGAGGGCCTGTCGAAGTCCAAGGCCGCCGCGGTCGTGGACGCGGCGATCGACCGCTGGGTCTGGTACGCGGGCTGGACCGACAAGATCGGCCAGGTCGTGGGCGGGGCGAACCCGGTCGCGGGCCCGTACTTCAACCTCTCGTCCCCGGAACCGACGGGCGTCGTCGCGGTGCTCGCGCCGCAGGAGTCGTCGTTCCTCGGCCTGGTCTCGGTGCTCGCCCCGGTCATCGCGACGGGCAACACGGCCGTCGTGATCGCCTCCGAGAAGGCCCCGCTCCCGGCACTGTCGCTGGGCGAGGTGCTTGCGACCTCCGACGTGCCCGGTGGCGTGGTCAACATCCTCACCGGCAAGACGGCCGAGATCGCGGCCCCGCTCGCCGCGCACCAGGACGTCAACGCCATCGACCTGACGGGCGCGGACGCGGACCTCGCGCGCGACCTGGAGATCGCGGCCGCGGACAACCTCAAGCGCGTCCTGCGTCCACAGCCTGTGGACGCGGAGGCGGGCCCGGCCGCGGACTGGACCGCCGACCCCGGCACGCGCCGCCTGACGGCGTTCCTGGAGACCAAGACGGTCTGGCACCCCACGGGCTCCCTGGGCGCCTCCGGCTCGGCCTACTGACCACTTCCGGCACCGCACGACGCGAAGCCCCGGCCTCCTCCGTCCAGGAGGCCGGGGCTTCGTCCTGCCCCCGCCCGCTCACAGCCCAAGGCGCGCCGCAATCCCGTCGAGCACGCAGTCGAGCCCGGTCTCGAACTCCCAGGCCGGGTCGTCCCTGCGTGTCGCCTCGCGGATGTAGCGCCGGTAGGCCGGGTAGCGGCCCGTCTCCATCAGGTAGGCCATCTGGGGCGCGAGGCCCTTGCGCGCCTCCTCCACGCTGTCCCACTCCCGCTCGCGCAGGTACGCGCCCAGCGCCACCTCGGAGCGGACCATGCCGCCCACGTAGGCGGTGACGGTGCGGAAGGCGGCCATCATCGTGTCGACGTCGAGGCCGTGCCCGTCGAGCGCGGCGAGCTGACGCTCCGCGACGGCGAGCCGGTTGGGGGTCAACGCGTGCAGCGGGGTGGGCAGTTCGGCCATCCACGGATGGCGCAGCGTCATCTCGCGGGTCGCGCACCCCGCCTCCCGCAGCACCTCGCGCCAGCCGGTCACCTCGGCGGGCGGGGCCAGCTCGGCCGAGGCCAGGTCGACCATCAGCGCCAGCAGGTCCTCCTTCCCCGAGACGTGGCGGTACGCGGCCATGGGGGCGACGCCGAGTTCGGCGGCGAGGCGGCGCATGGTGACGGCGGCGAGCGCGCTCGGCGTCGGCGACCTGGACCGCGACGGCGGCGATGCGCTGCGGTGTCAGGGCGGCACGGGGTGCGGCGGGTCGCTCCATGCGCTCCCAGAGGGTGACCTCGGGCTCGCCCTTCTTCTGTGTGGCCATGCGTACAGCGTATCCCTAGTGGACGCCGTACACATTGGCGCGTACGTTGTACACATCGCCCCTGTGTACGCCGTACGCAGCCCTCGTGCGCGCCCGGCGTTCACCTCACCAAGTCTGGGAACCCATGAAGCAGCGAACGGAAGAAACCGCCCCGCCCCCCGCGCCGGACGCCGGAACGGCCACCGAACCACCCCCGCCCTCGCCCCTCGCCGTCCTCGGGTTACTGCTCGGCATCATCCTGGCCACCCTCGACGGCACGATCGTCGGCACCGCCCTGCCCACGATCGTCGGCGACCTCGGCGGCCTCGGCCACTTCTCCTGGGTGGTGACGGCCTACCTGCTCACCACCGCCGTCGCCACGCCCATCTGGGGCAAGCTCGGCGACCTGTACGGCCGCAAGGGCGGCTACCTGGCCTCCATCGTGGTCTTCCTCATCGGGTCCGTGCTCTGCGGACTCGCCCAGGACATGGGGCAGTTGATCGCCTTCCGCGCGCTCCAGGGCATCGGCGCGGGCGGCCTCTTCGTGGGCGCGCTCTCCCTGATCGGCACGCTGCTCCCGCCCGCGCAGGCCGGGCGCTCGCAGTCGCTGATCGGCGTGATGCTGCCCGCCGCCATGATCGGCGGCCCCCTGCTCGGCGGCCTCCTCACCGACCAGCTGAACTGGCGCTGGGTCTTCTACGTCAACGTTCCCGTCGGCGCGGCGGCACTGCTGATCGTCGGCTTCCTCGTCCCGCAGCGCGGGGGAGCGCGGCACGGCCCGCGTCGACTACGCGGGCGCGGGCCTCCTCACGGCGGGCATCCTGGCGCTCACCCTGCTCGGGACGTGGGCCGGAGCGACGTACGACTGGCTCTCGCCGCAGATCGCGGGGCTCGCGCTGTTCGCGGCGGCCGCGCTCGCCGCCTTCGTCCGCGTGGAGCGGCACGCGCCGGAACCGGTCATCCCGCCGCGGCTGTTCCGCGACCGCAACTTCACGCTCGCCCAGGTCCTCACCTTCCTCGCGGGCGCCGCGATGCTGGCGGCGGCGAGCTACCTGCCGCAGTACATGCAGTTCGTACGCGGCATGTCCTCGACGCAGAGCGGGCTGCTGCTGCTCCCGCTGATGCTCGGCATGATGAGCGCGCAGCTGTACATCGGCCGCGCGGTGGGCAACGGCGGCGGATACCGCGCCTACCCGCTCGTCGGCGGCGCGGTCGCCTCGGCGGGCGCCCTGGCCCTGTGCACGGTCGGCGTGGACACCGCCACATATCTGGCCTCCGCCCTGACGTTCGTGCTCGGCACGGGCCTCGGCTGCCTGCTGCAACCCGCGCTGCTGATCACCATGAACAGCGCGGAATTGCGCGACATGGGCGCCGCCAGCGGCACCAACACGCTGCTGCGCACCATCGGCGGCACCCTCGGCGTCGCCGTGCTCGGCTCCGTCTACACGAGCCGGCTGACCGGCACCCTCACGGACCGGCTCGGCGAGGACGGCGAACGCCTCGCGGACGGCGGCCACGAACTGACCCCCACCGTCCTCGACGGCCTGTCCGCCCCGGCCCGGGACGCCTACCGCGCCGCGGTCACCGGCGGCCTGCACGGCGTCATGATCGGCACGGCCGCCCTGCGGCGGGCTCGCCTCGGCGGCGGCCTGGCTGATCCGCGAAGCACCCCTGCGCTCCCACACCGGACCGGCCCCGCAGGCGGACCCGCGGACCAGGGACGTGTGACGTGGCTTGCAAGGGCGCCCCGCGCGGAGCGCCCGCGCGCGGGGATGCCGCACACTGTTCTCTCGTGAGCTCTCATCCCTCGATACCGACCCGCGTCGTGCTGCTCTGCGGCCCCTCAGGCTCGGGCAAGTCGTCCTTCGCCACCCGCTCCGGGCTGCCCGTGCTCTGTCTGGACGACTTCTACAAGGAAGGCGACGACCCCACGCTGCCGCAGGTTCCGGGCAGTTCGGACATCGACTGGGACTCCCCCGCGTCGTGGGACGCCGACGTCGCGGTCGCCGCCATCGAGGAGCTGTGCCGCACGGGGCGTACGCGCGTCCCGGTCTACGACATCGCGACCAGCGCCCGCGTCGGGCACGAGGCACTCGACATCCGGCGCACGCCCCTGTTCATCGCGGAGGGGATCTTCGCCGCGGACATCGTGGAGCGGTGCCGGGAGATCGGCGTGCTCGCCGACGCGATCTGCCTGCGGGGGCGGCCTGCCACGACGTTCCGGCGGCGGCTGCTCCGGGATCTGCGCGAGGGACGCAAGTCCGTGCCGTTCCTGCTGCGCAGAGGGTGGCGGCTCATGCGGGCCGAGCGGGCGATCGTCGCGCGGCAGGTGGGGCTGGGGGCGTATCCCTGCGGGGCCGAGGAGGCGATGGGGCGGGTCGTCTCCGCAGCGGCCGGACGGCGCGTCCCGGACCGCGGCCTCGCGGCCCACCCTCTGCCGCCCACCCGCCCGCTGGCCCCCCAGTAACAGCAGCAGGACCGGTAAAAGCAGAGGGACCGGAAAGGCCCCCCCCGGCCTCCCGGTCCCGCTACCTGTTTCCCCCGTGCTTCCCCCCCGTACTCCCGCCGCCTCCCCCGAAGCGACGGCCCCCGTTCCCCCCAATCCTCAGGCGACCAACTCGCCGAAGGACTCCTCCTGGTCACGGCCGAAGCTGAGGACCTCGTCCTCGCGCAGCCGGCGGAGCGACCGCCAGATGCTGGACTTCACCGTGCCCACGCTGATGTCGAGGATGTCCGCGATCTCCGGGTCGGTGCGGCCCTCGTAGTAACGCAGGACCAGCATCGTGCGCTGGAGTTCGGGCAGCCGGGCCAGGGCCTGCCACAGGACCGCGCGCAGCTCCGTGCCGCGCATCGCGTCCGTGTCGCCCACCGTCTCCGGCAGTTCCTCGGTCGGGTACTCGTTCAGCTTGCGGCGGCGCCACGCGCTGATGTGCAGGTTGGTCATGGTGCGGCGGAGATAGCCCCCGACCGCGGCCTTGTCGCTGATCCTGTCCCAGGCGCGGTACGTCGAGAAGAGGGCGCTCTGCAGCAGGTCCTCCGCCTCGAAGCGGTCCCCGGTCAGGTGGTAGGCCGTTGCGTACAGAGAGGCGCGGCGTTCCTGGACGTAGGCGGTGAATTCCGCCTCCGACAAGGTCTTCCGCTCCCCCGAGCCCTCCCTGTACGCGCTTCCCCCGTACGGCGCGTCAACCACCGTCATGTACGCGGTGTGCTGACGCCCGGCGCCGCGAGCGCACCCCCGCCCGCTCACGGCACCGGACTTCTCGCAACCCCGCCCGACGTCGTGGAGACGCGTGACAACTGCGCTTGAGCTGGTGCTGTGCAGCGTGTTCATCTTGCGCCCCCCGTCGGTGGAGTCCGGCTTGTTCCGTCGTGCTTCCGTGCTTCTTGCGTGTGACCAGAACTCTGCCGGACCCATTTCATGACGGTGTCCCCCGACTGTCACAGGCCTGTCACAGGGGCGCGGCGTCCCTTCCGCGCGTGAGGGTCGGGTGTGGGAGCGGGCCGACAGTCGAACTGGGGCCGTTGCATGGGACACAATGACGTCCGTGCCTTCCCTGTTGCTGATCGAGGACGACGACGCCATCCGGACGGCCCTGGAGCTTTCGCTGACGCGCCAAGGGCACCGGGTGGCCACTGCTGCCACCGGCGAGGACGGCCTGAAACTGCTCGGTGAGCAGCGGCCGGACCTGATCGTGCTGGACGTGATGCTGCCGGGCATCGACGGGTTCGAGGTGTGCCGTCGCATCCGGCGCACCGACCAGCTGCCGATCATCCTGCTCACCGCGCGGAGCGACGACATCGACGTGGTGGTGGGCCTGGAGTCCGGCGCCGACGACTATGTGGTCAAGCCCGTGCAGGGGCGGGTCCTCGACGCCCGCATCCGGGCGGTGCTGCGGCGCGGGGAGCGGGAGGCCAATGACGCGGCGACGTTCGGTTCGCTCGTGATCGACCGCGCCGCGATGACCGTGACGAAGAACGGCGAGGACCTCCAGCTCACCCCGACCGAGCTGCGGCTGCTCCTGGAGCTGAGCCGCAGGCCCGGCCAGGCCCTGTCCCGGCAGCAGTTGCTGCGGCTGGTGTGGGAGCACGACTACCTCGGTGACTCGCGGCTCGTCGACGCCTGCGTGCAGCGGCTGCGCGCCAAGGTCGAGGACGTCCCGTCGTCGCCGACGCTGATCCGCACGGTGCGCGGGGTCGGATACCGGCTGGACACCCCTCAGTGACCACAGCGCACGACAAGCTCCGCGGCCTGCCCGCGGCACGCAGGGCGGTCCTGGCCGGGCTGCGCTTCACGAGCCTGCGGCTGCGGCTCGTCGTGGTGTTCGGCCTGGTGGCGCTCACCGCCGCCGTCTCCGCGTCCGGCATCGCGTACTGGCTCAACCGCGAGGCCGTGCTGACGCGCGCCCAGGAGGCGGCGCTCAAGGACTTCCGCCAGCAGATGCAGACCCGCGTGGGCGCGCTGCCGCCCCACCCCTCGCAGGAGGAACTGCAGGCGGCCGCCGGGCAGATGGCCAACAGCAGTCAGCGCTACAGCGTGCTCCTGGTCGCCGAGAAGAAGGACGGCGGCCGGATCGTCGGCTACTCCGACCTGGACGCGTTCACGCTCGCCGAGGTGCCGGACTCGCTCCAGGAGGCCGTGGCCAAGAAGCAGCCGCTCACCTCCGGCAACGACGCCAGCCACCACCTGTACTGGCAGCGGACCGTGGCGGACGGCACGCCCTATCTGGTCGGCGGTGCCACGGTGATCGGCGGCGGCCCGACCGGCTACATGCTCAAGTCGCTGGAGCCCGAGGCCAAGGACCTCAGCTCCCTCGGCTGGTCGCTGGCGATCGCCACGGCGCTGGCGCTGATCGGCTCCGCGCTGCTCGCGCAGGCCGCGGCCACGACCGTACTCAAACCCGTGCACCGCCTCGGCGTCGCCGCGCGCAGGCTCGGCGAGGGCAAACTCGACACGCGGCTGCGCGTCTCCGGCACCGATGAACTCGCCGATCTCTCCCGGACGTTCAACAGGACCGCCGAGAACCTGGAGAAGAAGGTCGCCGACATGAGCGCCCGCGACGAGGCGTCCCGCCGCTTCGTCGCCGACATGTCGCACGAGCTGCGGACGCCGCTGACCGCGATCACCGCGGTGACCGAGGTCCTGGAGGAGGAGCTGGACGCGGAGACCGGCTCCGTCGACCCGATGATCGAGCCGGCCGTACGGCTCGTGGTGAGCGAGACGCGGCGCCTGAACGACCTCGTGGAGAACCTCATGGAGGTCACCCGCTTCGACGCGGGCACCGCGCGCCTCGTCCTGGACGACGTGGACATCGCCGACCAGATCACCGCGTGCATCGACGCGCGCGCCTGGCTGGACGCGGTCGAGCTGGACGCCGAGCGCGGCATCACCGCCCGCCTCGACCCGCGCCGCCTCGACGTCATCCTGGCCAACCTCATCGGCAACGCCCTCAAGCACGGCGGCTCCCCGGTCAAGGTCTCCGTACGCCTGGCTGACGCCAGACTCCTCATCTCCGTACGCGATCACGGGCCCGGCATCCCCGAGGACGTCCTGCCACACGTCTTCGACCGCTTCTACAAGGCGAGCGCGTCCCGGCCGCGGTCCGAGGGCAGCGGGCTCGGCCTGTCCATCGCCCTGGAGAACGCGCACATCCACGGCGGCGACATCTCCGCGGCCAACTGCCCCGAGGGCGGCGCCGTCTTCACCCTGTGGCTGCCGTGCGAGGGCGACGGTGACGGCGACGGGGGCCGCGACAGCGAGGACACCGTCGGCTGCACCGAGGGAGGCCAGGCGTGAACGGGCGACGGACGCGTGCCGCGGTGGCCACGGCGCTGCTGGCGGCCGCGCTCACCGGCTGCGGGATCAGGTCGACGGAGGTGCCCACGGACTTCGGGCCCGCGCGTCGCGGTGCCGTGCGTGATGTCGGGCCCCGGCATCGCCGCGCAGTCGGACAGCGAGGTGTCGGCGCAGGTCTTCCTGGTCTGCGCGGCCCAGCTGGTGACCGTCGACCGGACGGTGCGGGTTCCCGAGAAGGGGGCGAGCGACCGCGCGCGGATCGCTCAGGCCCTCCTCGACGAGCTGGCCGCGCCGCCGTCGGAGCCCGAGAAGGACGCGGGCTTCGCCACGGACGTACGCGGTGGCACCTCGGTCTCCGGTCCCGCCGAGGGCGACCCCAAGGACGCGCTGCGCTTCAGTACGCCGCCGCAGGAGCTGTCCGCGTTCGCGCTCGCCCAGATCGTGTGCACGCTCGCCGACAGCGCGGCTGGCCTCGAAGGACCACACCGTCGTCCTGGGCGGCCCCGCGGACGATTCCCTGCGGCGCTACGCCTGCACCACGGAGGTCCGCTCCCGGCCCGGCACGGTGGCGCCGCCCGCCGAGGCCGTCAACTCCGGGAAGTAACCACCGGCGGTACGCGGAACCGATCCTGCCGCCTCTGACGTCTTGTGGGGCGTGCGTCAAGGCTCGGGCGGCCGCGTTGCCGCCATCCGCTTCCGTGCGGTGGGAGGACTCCTCCTCGCCGCGCACCTTCTGCTCGTCGGATGGATCACGCTGCGTCCGCTGGACGTCCCCTGGGTGAGCGCCGCGAATCTGCAGCCGCTCGCCGGGATCAAGGCGGATCTGGCACTCGGCGGCCTCCAGGCGACCCGCCGCATCGGCGAGGCCCTGCTGCTGCTCGCCCCGCTCGGCGTGCTGCTCCCCCTGGCGGGCGGCCGGCTCGTCGTCTCGCCGTGGGGTTCCCTGGTGCGTACGGTCGCCGCCGGGGCGCTGCTCTCGCTCGGCATCGAGCTGCTGCAGACCGGGGTGCCCGGGCAGGTCGTCGACATCGACTCGCTGCTCCTGAACACCCTCGGGGTGGCGCTCGCCCATGTCGCCGTGGTGCCCGCGGCCAGGGCGAGGCTCCGCCGCCGTGATGAGCCGCGGCGTGTCACGGCCCGTCTGCGGGAGGAGGCCCCTCAGGGGTCGACCCCGACGATTCCCAGGGTCGGGATCGCACCATAGAGCGACGCTTTGGGGTACTTGATGACCGTAACGTGGAGACATCGAGGCACACGGAGTGGCCTCTCCCTACGGTTCGAAGGAGCCCGACATGACCGCTCTTGCCCGCCCCACCCACGGCCGGATGATCGGCGGAGTATGTGCCTCCCTGGCCCAGCGCTTCGGCACCTCCGCGACCAAGATGCGCGTGATCTTCGTGGTGTCCTGCCTGCTCCCCGGCCCTCAGTTCCTGCTCTACATAGCCCTGTGGGTGCTGCTGCCCTCCGAGGACAAGGTGCGCCGGGCCTGGTGAGCACGCGCGATGGGGCGCCCCTCCGGGTGGAGGGGCGCCCCATCGGCACGTACGCGAGAAGGGTCAGCCGAGCGGCAGGCCGTTGAGGCCGGTGCCCCCGAGGGGCACGCCGCCGAGCAGGTTGGGGAGCGGCGAGGCGGGCTTGGGCTTGCCGGCGCTCTTGCCACCGCTCCTGCCGTCGTCCCTGCCGCCCTTGCGGTCGTCCCTGCCGTCGTCCGCCTGGGCCGCGGCGGCCGCCCTGTCGGCGTTCCCCGCGGCCTTCAGGCCGCCGGCGAGGACGCTCTTTCCGGCGCCACGGCCTCGGGGCTGCCCGCGGGCAGTGTCTTGGCGGCCTGCTCAAGGGGAAGGGCCGAGGTGACCTGACCGAGGACCGCGGCCGCGTCCGGGACCCCGGGGGCGGCGTTCGCGGAACCGGCACCGGCGGCGGCGAAGGCGGCACCGAGGGCGGCGACTCCGAGGGTCTTGGCGGCAGACTGCTTCATCTTCAAGGCGTCCTTGCGAGTTCGATGACGGGGATCTGCGCGGTCCAACGACCGCGCGGACCACAAATCACGGGCACCGGACGGCGAAAAGCGGCCGGGGTGACGAGATCCCGGCCGCCGAGGCGTCGTACGAAGACGCGGTGTCGCCCGTCAGTTGCCGGCGGAAGCGCTGGTGGAGACGGTCTGGCGGAACAGCCACTCGGACTTCAGCTCGGCGTAGCCGGGCTTGATGACGTCGTTGATCATGGCAAGGCGTTCATCGAAAGGAATGAACGCTGATTTCATCGCATTGACTGTGAACCACTGCATGTCATCGAGCGTGTAGCCGAACGTGCCGACCAGGTGCTCGAACTCGCGGCTCATGCTGGTGCCCGACATCAGACGGTTGTCGGTGTTCACCGTGGCGCGGAAGTGCAGCTTGCGCAGCAGCCCGATCGGGTGCTCGGCGTAGGAGGTGGCCGCGCCCGTCTGGAGGTTGGAGCTGGGGCACATCTCCAGCGGGATGCGCTTGTCGCGTACGTACGACGCGAGGCGGCCCAGCGTGACGCTGCCGTCCTCGGCGATCTCGATGTCGTCGATGATCCGCACGCCGTGGCCGAGGCGGTCGGCGCCGCACCACTGGAGGGCCTGCCAGATCGACGGCAGGCCGAACGCCTCGCCCGCGTGGATCGTGAAGTGGTTGTTCTCGCGCTTGAGGAACTCGAAGGCGTCGAGGTGGCGGGTGGGAGGGAAGCCCGCCTCGGCGCCCGCGATGTCGAAGCCGACGACGCCGTGATCGCGGTAGCGGTTGGCGAGTTCGGCGATCTCCAGGGCGCGGGCGGCGTGCCGCATGGCGGTGAGCAGGGCGCCGACGCGGATGCGGTGGCCGTTCGCCTTCGCGCGGCGCTCGCCCTCGCGGAAGCCGTCGTTGACCGCCTCGACGACCTCTTCGAGGGTGAGTCCGGCCTCCAGGTGCTGCTCGGGGGCGTAGCGGATCTCGGCGTAGACGACGCCGTCCTCGGCGAGGTCCTCGGCGCACTCGGCGGCGACGCGCTTGAGGGCGTCCTTCGTCTGCATCACCGCGCAGGTGTGGGCGAAGGTCTCCAGGTAGCGCTCCAGGGAGCCGGAGTCGGCCGCCTCGCGGAACCAGATGCCGAGCTTGTCGGCGTCGGTCTCGGGCAGGCCTTCGTAGCCGCACTCGCGGGCGAGGTCGACGACCGTGCCGGGGCGCAGGCCGCCGTCGAGGTGGTCGTGGAGGAGCACCTTGGGGGCGCGGCGGATCTGTTCGGCGCTGGGCGTGTCGCGGTCCGTGTGGCCGCCCGTGCTGGTCTGGCTCGTCATTGCGGCACTCTAACGCCTACGCGCGTAGAACTCACTGGTCGATACGTAACAGTGACCCTGCGGACGGGTGGCGTACACCGACGCTTCTGACACTGTTCTGTCATGGCACAGCAAGGGACGACAGGCCCTGGGCTCGGGCGCGTGATCGGCACGGCACCGTCGGCGGTGGGCGGCGTGGTCCTGCTGCTGCCCGGCGGCTGCGAGACATCCATACGCAGGCCGTCGCCGCTGGCGGCAGGTGCCGTGCGGGCGCTCGGGCGCCGGCTGGCCCGGGACGGACACGCGGCGGGCCTCGCCACACACGTCGTGCGCTACCGCTGCCGGGGCTGGAACGGCGCGCAGGCGCAGCTGGCCGAGGACACGGTCTGGGCGGTGGACGAGGTCGTACGTCTCTATGGTGACGTCCCGGTCTGCCTGGCCGGCGTGGACATGGGCGGCCGGGCGGCGCTGCGCGCGGGCGGGCACCCGGCCGTCGACTCCATCCTCGCGATCGCCCCTTGGCTGCCCGAGGAGGACGTGGCGGCGCCGCCCGAGCCGGTGAAGCAGCTCGCGGGGCGGCGGGTCCTGATCGTGCACGGCACGAACGACGAGCGGACCGACCCGGAGCTGTCGTTCCGCTTCGCGGAGCGCGCGAAGAAGGCCAACCGCGACGTGTGCCGGTTCGAGGTGCACTCCGACGGCCACCGGCTCCACCAGCACCAGGCCGAAGTGCAGGCGCTGGCCTCGGACTTCGTGCGGGGCACGCTCTTCGGGACGGACTTCGCCCGGCCCCTGGAGGACGCGCTGGCGGCGCCGCCGCCGCTGGGGCTGCGCATGCCGCTGGCCTCCGGCTTCGGGCGGTCGCTGCGCCGGTGAGGTCGTGCCGGCGGGGTCACGCCGGTGGGGTCCGCCGGTGAGGGTGGCCGGTGAGGTTGACAGGTCCGCTTCACGTCGACTGCTGCAACAGCTTTCCCTTCCTGCTCAGCAGGAACTCCTTGAACGCGGCCACCGGCGGGGTGTCAGGGCGCTCCGCCAGCCAGGCCACGCCGATCTCCCGGACCGCCCGCTGGCCCGTGACCGTCAGCTCCACGACGCCCGGGCGGGGCACGGCGGGCGGCGGCAGGAGGGCCACGCCCAGCCCCGCCGCGACGAGGCCGCGCAGGGTCTCCGCCTCCTCGCCCTCGAAGGCCACGCGGGGCTTGAAGCCCGCCTCCTGGCAGAGGTCGTCGGTGATGCGGCGCAGGCCGTAGCCGGGCTCGAGGGTCACGAAGGCCTCGTCGGCGGCCTCGGCGAGGCGGACACGCTTGCGGGAGGCGAGGCGGTGGTCGTCGGGCACCACCAGGCGCAGGCGCTGTTCGTCGAGACGCCGGGCGACGAGGTCGGGGGCGTCCGGCACGGGTGAGGTGAGACAGAGGTCCAGCTCCCCCGCGCGCAGCCGCTCCAGCATCGCCTCGCCGTAGTTCTGTACGAGGCTGAAGCGCACCCTCGGGTGGTCGGCGCGGAAGGCGCGGATCAGGCCGGGCACGGTCTCGGAGCCCATGGTGTGCAGGAAGCCGAAGGCGACCTTGCCGGAGGCCGGGTCGGCGTCGGCGCGCACGGACTCGGCGGCGCGCTCCACCTCGCCGAGCGCCCGCTCGACCGAGGCGAGGAAGGTACGGCCGGCCGGGGTGAGCGAGACGGTGCGGCCGCGGCGGGCGAACAGGTCGACGCCGAGGTCCCGTTCGAGCCGTACAAGTGCGCGGGAGAGCGTCGACTGCGGGACCTGCATCTCCTGGGCGGCACGCGTGACGTGCTCGGTGCGGGCGACTCCCGCGAAGTACGCGAGGCGAGGCGCGAGCAGCGTCACGATGTCCTCCACGTCACTGTTGTGTGACAGGCGCGGCTGTGACCTCTGCTGATGCTGCATGGGAACGATTATGGCGTTTCCATGCATTGGACGCATCAAAAAACCGGCCGTACGTTCGTGGCATGCCTCCTGCCAGTAGCGGGGCGTCCGCCACCCACGCGGCCGCCCTCTCCTCGTCGTCCCCTGCCGCCGATTCCCGTCTGACCCCGGGCGGTGCCGGCTACCGCAGGATGAGCTTCGCGCTCTTCCTCGCGGGCGTCGCCACCTTCGCCCTGCTCTACTCCACGCAGGCCCTGCTGCCGCTGGTCTCCGCCGACTTCGGCGCGAGCGCGAGCACAGCGAGCTGGACGGTCTCGGCGGCGACGGGCGCACTGGCTCTCTTCGTCCTTCCGCTGAGCGCGCTCAGCGAGCGCTTCGGGCGGCGCGCGATGATGACGGCGTCCCTGGGTGTCGCGGTGGCGGTCGGGCTCCTCGTGCCGTTCGCGCCCTCGGTGGAGGTCCTCATCGCGCTGCGCGCCGTGCAGGGCGCGGCCCTCGCGGGGCTTCCGGCGTCCGCCATGGCGTTCCTCGCCGAGGAGGTGCGGCCCAAGGCCCTGGTCGGCGCGATCGGCATGTTCGTGGCGGGCAACTCCATCGGCGGCATGAGCGGCCGCATCATCACGGGCTGGGTCGCGCAGGCCTGGGGCTGGCGCGCGGCGCTGGCCGTCGTGGGCGTGGTCGCGGTGCTGTGCGCGGTCGCCTTCCGCGCGCTGCTGCCCGCGCCGCGGCACTTCACGCCGGGTTCGCTGAACCCCAGGGCGCTGGCGCGGACGGTCCGTACGCATCTGTCGGACCCGCTGCTGTGCCGGCTGTACGCGATCGGCGCGCTGTTCATGACCGTCTTCGGCGCGGTCTACACGGTGATCGGCTACCGGCTCACCGAGGCCCCGTTCTCGCTGCCCCAGGGCGTCATCGGCTCCATCTTCCTCGTCTACCTCGTCGGTACGGTCTCCTCGGCGGCGGCCGGGAAACTGGTGGCCCGGCTCGGGCGGCGCGGGGCGCTGTACCTGGCGGTGGGCACGACGGCGGGCGGGCTGCTCCTGTCCCTGTCGGCCTCGCTGGCCCTGGTCCTGCTGGGGCTCGTGCTGATCACCGCCGGGTTCTTCGCGGGGCACGCGGTTGGCGTCGTCGTCGGTGAGCCGGACGGCCACGACCGGGCGGGCGCAGGCCTCGGCCCTCTACCAGTCGGCGTACTACCTGGGCTCCAGCGCGGGCGGCGCGCTCGGCGCGGTCGCCTTCCACGCGGGCGGCTGGGCCGGGACGGTGGGGCTCGGGCTATCGCGGTGCTCGGCGTCGTGTCGGTCACGGTGTGGGGTTCGCACGCGGCGCGGGTGGAGCGGCGGCGCGGGCTCGTGGCCCGTTCCTGCTGATCCGCAGCGGGCTCCGACCGATTTCACCTGCGGGTTTTCCCACTCCGGGGGCCGTTGTCAGTGGGCTGCGGTAGCTTCCGATGTGTCGGGCCTCACTGTCGGGCCCTTCTCGGAAGCCGCAGGGGTGGGTGGGGATGAGCGACATCGCAGGGACGACGACCGATCTGGACGTCACGCTGGAGAAGCACCGGGTCGAGCTGACCGGGTACTGCTATCGGATGCTGGGTTCGGCCTTCGAGGCCGAGGACGCCGTGCAGGACACGATGGTGCGGGCCTGGCGCAGCTTCGAGAAGTTCGAGGGCCGCTCCAGCGTCCGCTCCTGGCTCTACCGCATCGCGACGAACGTCTGCCTGGACATGCTGAACGCCGGCAACCGCCGCGCCCGCCCCATGGACCTGACCGCCGCCGCCCCGCTGGCGCAGGCGGCGCTGACCCCCCGCCCGGACAACACCTGGCTGGAGCCGATGCCGGACGCCCGCGTGCTGCCCTCCCCGAGCGACCCCGCGGAGGCCGCCGTCGCCAAGGAGTCGGTGCGCCTGGCGTTCGTCGCCGCCCTGCAGAACCTGCCGCCCAAGCAGCGTGCGGTGCTGATCCTGCGCGAGGTGCTCGCCTGGAAGGCCAGCGAGGTCGCCGAGCTGATCGACACCTCGGTGGCCTCGGTGAACAGCGCGCTCCAGCGGGCCCGCGCCACCCTCGCCGAGCGCCCGGAGGACGACACGGCCGTCTCCGATCCGCTCGACGAGGAGCAGCAGAAGCTCCTGGAGCGCTATGTCGCCGCCTTCGAGGGGTATGACATGGCCGCGCTCACGGCGCTGCTCGCCGAGGACGCCGTCATGACGATGCCGCCGTTCGACCTGTGGCTGCGCGGCACGGTGGACATCACGGGCTTCATGTCCACGATGGGCGCGGCCTGCGCCAACGGCCGCCTCCTGCCGGTGGACGTGAACGGCACGCCGGGCTTCGCCCAGTACAAGCCCGATCCCGACAACGGCGGCTTCATGCCCTGGTCGATCCAGGTCATCGAGATCTCACAGGGGCGCATCGCCGGCTTCCACTGCTTCCTCGACACCCAGCGGTGGTTCCCGCTGTTCGGGGTGCCCCTCCATCTCGACGACTAGACCGAGAAGTTCGGTCAGGCCGACGAGGCCGAGCAGCGCCAGCAGGGCGGGGGTGGGATTCCTCAGCCGGATGCGGCCCCCGGCCCTGCGGGCGGCGAGGTGCAGCCGGGCGACGGCGTCGACGGTCGTGAGGTCGGCGGTGGTGACGGCGCCGACGTCACAGATCACGTCGTGGCCGGGCCCGTGGCGGGCGGCCGCGACCCGCGCGCACAGCTGCGGGACGTCGCCCGCGCGCAGGGGGCCCTCGATGATGATGAGGTTCGCTTCGGAGTCAGCCACGCAAGGTTGACTCACGGAGCGGGCGGAACTCATCGGTTCAGGAGGCGGCCTCTCAGGAAGCGGCCTCCTGCGGCCGCGGCTTGCGCACCCGCGAGGCGCTCCCCCTCCTTCGCCGGTCAGGCGTCGCGGTGGTCCCGGTGGTCCCGGTGGTCGCGGAACCACTGCGCCACCTCGTCGGCGTGGGTGTCCGGCGGGAAGACGGGATAGAAGACGTGCTCGATGGTGGCGCCGCGCAGGACGAGGGTCAGGCGCCGGTAGAGCCGCTGCCCGTCGGCTTCGAACGTCGGGAGCCGCAGCGCGTCCGCGAGCGTGAGCCCGGGGTCGGAGAGCATCGGGTAGGGCAGGTGCAGCCGGTCCACGAGCGCCTGCTGGTAGTCGGCCCGGTCCGAGGACAGGGCGAGGACCCGGTCGACGCCATCGGCCCGCAGCGCGGCCAGGTTGTCGCGGAAGCCGCACGCCTCCTGGCTGCAGCCGCGGGCGCCGGGTATCTCGTTCCAGCCCTCGGGGATGTCGGCCGCCGGGTCCCCGGTCAGCGGATAGCAGAACAGCACCCAGCGGCCTTCGGAGACGGCGTCCAGGCGGATGTCGCCGCCGTCCGTGCCGGTGAACGACAGCGGGGGGAGCGTACGGCCGGGCAGGTGGGCGGCGCCGCCGTCGTCCACGGGGGCGGGCAGGCCGGAGGGCAGCGGGTCGGCCTGCGGGAGGGAATCGGTCCGGGGCAGCATCTCGTCGGGCTCCTTCATCGGGCTCTGGGCGACAGGGGGGAAACCACGCCGGGCCGCCGCGTCCCGGCGGCGGATCAACCGGCCCCGGCCGGCGGCCAGCCGGTCGATGAGGAGGTCGAGGGCCTCGATCTTCTGCTGGTAGGCGGCCAGGGACTCCGCGCAGTGATCGCCCGTCTCGTGACCGGCCCGCAGGCAGGCCAGGAACGGCCGCGTCTCCGAGGGCGTGAGGCCGAGCGCCCCGAGGCCGCGGATCTCCTCCGCCAGCCGGACGTCCTCCGCGCTGTAGTCGCGGTATCCGTTGGCGGCACGGCCCGGACTGAGCAGCCCGCATTCCTCGTAGTAACGCAACGCTTTGATCGTCACACCGGCAGCCGCGGCCGCCTCACCCGCACGCATGGGCACCTCCTCGTTCGCCCAGAACGCTGAACCCGTCCCTCGGGGGACGGGTCAAGTCGGATCACGGGAGGCTCGGGGCGCCGTGCGTGTCAGTCCTGGGGGAAGGCGCTCGTGTCGAGGTCCAGGCCGAAGGGCTCAGGGAGTTTGATGACTTCGCCGAACTTGCAGGTGCTCAGCACACGGTAGACATCACCTTGGGGTTCACCGTAGAGGGTGACGGTGGGGCCGTCGGGGGCCCAGCGGTCGGCAAGGAGGTAGAGGGGCACACCGCCGAGTGCGTAACCCGCGACCTTGCTGATGCGGTCATGGCTGGCATTGGACTGCGACGTAACCTCGACGACAAGTTCAGCGGCGGCGGCAGGAATGTACCGTTCCCCCTTTCCCACGACGTCCGCTCGCGGCGCCACGACCAGGTCGGGAATGTAAGCGCCCCCACGAGACGGCACGAGGATCGTCTGCTCGTGGTAAATGCCGAGTGCGAACGGAATGACACCCAACTGCCGGTGGATCAGCTCAGCAATTTCGTTGTGGTTGTTCGAGGGACTGGGCGACACGGTGATGACCCCTTCGATGATCTCCACCTTGCTGCCCTCGGGCCACTCTTCCTCCTCCCGGAAACGAAGGAGGTCTTCCCAGTTCTGGCCGGGTTCGTGGCCGACGGTGAGTGCGCTCATGGCGGTCTCCTCAATCGGTGTGTCACCGATCCCAGCATGCCGAACGGGACCGGCGGCGGTCCACCGATCCCGTTCACCCGTACGAGTAAGCCCCGGTCGGAGGGGCGCCCCGCCCCGCTGACCCGAGCCCCTAGCCGATCCGGTCCAGCACGATCGGCGTCGCCGAGAAGTCCGTCCCCGTGGGAGCGATGTCGTACGAGCCCTCCACCGACTCCAGGGCGTACGCGAACCGCTCCGGCGTGTCCGTGTGCAGGGTCAGCAGCGGGGCGCCCGCCTCGACCGTGTCGCCCGGCTTCGCGTGGAGTTCGACGCCCGCGCCCGCCTGGACCACGTCCTCCTTGCGGGCGCGGCCCGCGCCCAGGCGCCAGGCGGCGACGCCGATGTCGTACGCGTCGAGCCGGGTCAGGACGCCGGACGACGGCGCCGTGACCACGTGCTGCTCGCGGGCCACCGGCAGCTTCGCGTCCGGGTGACGCCTGCGCCGCGATCATGCGACGCCACACGTCCATCGCCGAGCCGTCGGCCAGCGCCTTCGCCGGGTCGGCGTCCTTCAGGCGCCGCGTCGTGCATCTCGCGGGCGAGCGCCAGGGTCAGTTCGACCACGTCGGCCGGGCCGCCGCCCGCCAGGACCTCGACCGACTCGCGGACCTCCAGGGCGTTGCCCGCCGTCAGGCCCAGCGGCGTCGACATGTCCGTAAGCAGCGCCACCGTGCGGACGCCGCTGTCCGTGCCCAACTCCACCATCGTGGAGGCGAGTTCGCGCGCGTCGTCGAGGTTCTTCATGAAGGCGCCGGTGCCGACCTTCACGTCCAGGACCAGCGAGCCCGTCCCCTCGGCGATCTTCTTCGACATGATGGACGAGGCGATCAGCGGGATCGCCTCCACCGTGCCGGTCACGTCGCGCAGCGCGTACAGCTTCTTGTCGGCCGGCGCCAGGCCGTCGCCCGCCGCGCAGATCACCGAGCCGACGCCGTCCAGGACGTTCAGCATCTCCTCGTTGGAGAGCAGCGCCCGCCAGCCGGGGATGGCCTCCAGCTTGTCGAGGGTGCCGCCGGTGTGGCCGAGGCCGCGGCCCGACAGCTGCGGGACGGCCGCGCCGCACGCGGCGACCAGCGGGCCGAGCGGCAGCGTGATCTTGTCGCCGACACCGCCCGTGGAGTGCTTGTCGGACGTCGGGCGGGAGAGCGAGGAGAAGTTCATGCGCTCGCCGGACGCGATCATCGCGGCGGTCCAGCGGGCGATCTCCTTGCGGTTCATGCCGTTCAGGAGGATCGCCATCGCCAGGGCCGACATCTGCTCGTCGGCGACCGCGCCGCGCGTGTACGCGTCGATGACCCAGTCGATCTGCTCGTCGCTCAGCTCGCCCCGGTCACGCTTGGTGCGGATGACGGAGATGACGTCCATGGCATGTCCTTCCAGCAGTACAACGGCGTACGTACGGGAGTACGTGTCCCATACCCGCGTGACTCTACGCGCATAGAGTCAGGGCGTGAAGAAGCCCCCGCCAACAGGCGGGGGCCCGCGTTCAGTTGAGCCGCTGCGGCCCGAACGCGTCCGGCAGCATGTCCGCCAGCGTCCGCACCCCCGAGGCCGTCTCCAGGAGCAGCTCCGGGCCGCCGAACTCGTACAGCAGCTGGCGGCAGCGGCCGCACGGCATCAGGATCTCGCCCTTGCCGTCCACGCACGTGAAGTGCGTGAGGCGGCCGCCGCCGGTCAGCTGGAGCTGGGAGACCAGGCCGCATTCGGCGCAGAGGCCGAGGCCGTAGGAGGCGTTCTCCACGTTGCAGCCGGAGACCGTCCTGCCGTCGTCGACCAGGGCCGCCGCCCCGACCGGGAACCCCGAATAGGGCGCGTACGCACGGGACATGGCCTCGCGCGCGGCCTCCCGCAGGGCGTCCCAGTCGGTCCGGTCGATGTCCGCGGCGGCTGACGTCACTTTCCTTGCCCCTTCCGGTACGGCATTCCGTCCGCCTTCGGCATCCGCAGCCGCTGGGCGGAGAGCGAGAGGACCAGCAGGGTCACCACGTACGGAGTGGCGGTGACGACCTGGTTGGGCACCTCGTCGGTCAAGCCGTACCACAGGAACATGAGCGCGGAGACGGCCGCGGTGAGCACCGCGGGGACGTACCGCTTGCGCCAGGCGAGGTAGGCCGCGCCGATGATCAGGAGGATCGCGAGGAGCAGCAGCAGCGCGTGGACGTTGGTGCCGCCGCCCCGGAGCTTGAGGCTGTCGGTGTAACCGAACAGGCCCGCGCCGAGTGCCAGTCCGCCCGGCATCCAGTTGCCGAAGATCATCGCGGCGAGGCCGATGTAGCCGCGGCCGCCGGTCTGGCCCTCCAGGTAGATGTTGGAGGCGACCAGCGAGAGGAACGCGCCGCCGAGGCCCGCGAAACCACCGGAGATGACGACGGCCAGGTACTTGTACTTGTAGACGTTCACGCCGAGCGACTCGGCGGCGATCGGGTTCTCGCCGCAGGAGCGCAGCCGCAGGCCGAACGAGGTGCGCCACAGCACCCACCAGCTCAGCGGCACCATCGCCACGGCGACGACGGTCAGTGGCGACAGGTTGGTGAACAGGCCGCCGAACAGGCCCGCGAGGTCGGAGACCAGGAACCAGTGCTTGCCGTTGAGGTCGGCCAGCCAGTCGGAGAGCCCCGGCACGGAGAAGCTGCCGAGCGATTCGACGGGCGGCGACTGCTTGGACGTACCGCCCTCCTCGCCCTCGAAGGCGAAGGTGGCGAGGTAGCGCGTGGCGCCGAGGGCCAGGATGTTGAGGGCCACACCGGAAACGATGTGGTTGACGTTGAAGGTGACCGTCACGATCGCGTGCAGCAGGCCGCCGAGGGCGCCGCCGGCGATGCCGAACAGGACACCGACCCACGGGCCCCACTGGAAGCCGGCCCAGGCGCCGAACCAGGTGCCGAGGATCAGCATGCCTTCGAGGCCGATGTTGACCACGCCCGCGCGCTCGGCCCACAGGCCGCCGAGGCCCGCGAGGCCGATCGGGACGGCGAGTTGCAGGGCCGTCGACATCTGGCCGGTGGACGTGATGCCGTCGGCGCCGGTGATCATGCGGACCACGGAGGTCAGCACCAGGACGCCCGCGATGATCAGCAGGAGGACGGGGAGCGAGATGCGGCGGCGGCCCGGCGCGGGCTGCTTGGCCGGGGGCTTGACCACGGATGCCGTGCTCATCGGGCAGTCGCCTCCTTCACGGTGTCGTTGGTGCCGTTGCTGCCGTTGTCGGCGTTGGCCCGTGCGGCGGCGGCCAGTTCCTCGCCCACGCGCTGCTGCTGGCGGTTGAGGCCCCAGCGGCGTACGGCCTCGTAGGAGACGACGACCGCGATCACGATGATGCCCTGCATGATCACCGCGATCTCCTTGTCGTACGGCTCCGGCTGGGCGTAGTCGAGAGCGGGCGACGCCTTGTCGAGGAAGGCCCAGAGCAGGGCGGCGAGCGCGATGCCGACCGGGTTGTTGCGGCCGAGCAGCGCGATGCCGATGCCGATGAAGCCGAGCCCGGAGGGGAAGCTGAGGCTGTAGGTGTGGGTGTCGCCGAGCAGGATCGGCATGCCGGACAGGCCCGCGACCGCGCCGGAGATCAGCATGGCGGTGAGCGCCATGCGCTTGGCGTTGACACCGCTGGCCGCGGCGGCCGACTCGGAGGCGCCGGTGGCGCGCAGGTCGAAGCCGAAGCGGGTGCGGTTGAGGACCAGCCAGTACAGGACGCCCGCGAGGACGGCGACGAAGACGAAGCCGTAGACCTCGCCGCCCGCCAGCTTGATGCCGGGGAACCAGCCCGACTCCTTCATCACGCCGGTGGTCTGGTTGTTGCCGACCGGCACGCCGAAGTTCTTGGTGAGCGTGAGGTAGCCGATGACGCTCGTCGCGATGGAGTTGAGCATGATCGTCGCGAGACCTCGCTGACGCCGCGGGTGGTCTTCAGCAGACCCGCGATGCCGGCCCAGAACGCGCCGGTGAGCATGGCGACCGCGATCAGCAGCGGGATCTGGAGCGCGGCGGGCAGCGCGACGTGCGCGCCGACGACCGCGGTGATCATCGCGGCGAGGCGGTACTGGCCGTCGACCCCGATGTTGAACAGGTTCATCCGGAAGCCGATGGCCACCGCGAGGGCGGCCAGGTAGTACATCCCGGCCTGGTTGATGATCAGTACCTGGACGTCGGAGTAGGTGGCCTGCTCGAACATCAGGCTGTACGGCTCGATCGGGCTCTTGCCCGAGGCGAGCAGCACGCCCGAGGTCAGCACCACGGCCACGATCAGGGCGATGACCGGTCCGGCCACGCCGAGGAGCAAGCGCTCCTTGTCGAACTTCTTCATCGGGTCTCGTCCTCCTCGGAGCCGTCACCGGACTCGACGTGTTCCAGGTGACCGGCGGCGGCACCTGTCATCGCCGACCCCAGCTCCTCGGGTGTGATGGTGGCCGGGTCGGCGTCCGCGACGAGCCGCCCGCGGTAGATGACGCGCAGGGTGTCGGAGAGGCCGATCAGCTCGTCCAGGTCGGCGGAGATCAGCAGCACGGCGAGGCCCTCGCGGCGCGCCTCGCGGATCTGGTCCCAGATCTGCGCCTGCGCGCCGACGTCCACGCCGCGGGTGGGGTGGGCGGCGATCAGGAAGCGCGGCTTGTGGCTCATCTCGCGGCCGACGATCAGCTTCTGCTGGTTGCCGCCGGAGAGCGAGGCGGCCGTCACGTCGATGCCGGGGGTACGGACGTCGTACTCCTCGACGATGCGGCGGGTGTCGGCCTGGGCGCCCTTGAGATTGAGCCAGAACCCCTTACGACCGCGCGTGTTGGGAGCCTCACCGACGTGGCCGAGGATGCGGTTCTCCCACAGCGGGGACTCCAGGAGGAGGCCGTGGCGGTGGCGGTCCTCGGGGATGTACCCGATGCCGTCCTCGCGGCGCTTGCGCGTGGGTACGGCGGTGATGTCCTCGCCCGCCATGCGGATCACGCCGGAGTCGGCGTGCTTGAGGCCGATGAGCGCGTCGATCAGCTCGGTCTGGCCGTTGCCCTCGACGCCCGCGATGCCGAGGACCTCGCCCTCGTGGATCGTGAAGGAGATGTCGTCGAGCAGAGCGCGGCCCGAGTCACCGGCGGCGAGCAGCTTCAGGCTCTCGACCTGGATCATCGGGCGGTCGGTGACCGTCGACTCCGCCGTCTCGGGGGTGGGCAGTTCGCTGCCCACCATCAGCTCGGCGAGCTGACGCGGTGTCGTCTCGGCGGGGACCGCCGTGCCGACCGTCGTACCGCGCCGGATGACGGTGATGTCGTCGGCGACGGACAGCACCTCGCCCAGCTTGTGGGAGATGAAGATGACCGACAGGCCCTCGGACTTGAGCCCGCGGAGGTTTTCGAAGAGCGCGTCGACCTCCTGCGGCACGAGGACGGCGGTGGGCTCGTCGAGGATCAGCGTGGTGGCGCCGCGGTAGAGGACCTTGAGGATCTCCACGCGCTGGCGGTCGGCGACGCCGAGGTCCTCCACGTACGCGTCGGGGCGCACCCCGAGGCCGTACCGGTCGGACAGCTCGACGATCTTGCGGCGGGCCGCGGCGCCGATGCCGTGCAGCTTCTCGCTGCCGAGGACGATGTTCTCCAGGACCGTCAGCTGGTCGGCGAGCATGAAGTGCTGGTGCACCATGCCGATGCCGCGCGCGATGGCGTCGGCGGGACCGGCGAAGGAGACCTGCTCGCCGTCGACGGTGATGGTGCCCTCGTCCGGCTTCTGCATGCCGTAGAGGATCTTCATCAGCGTCGACTTGCCGGCGCCGTTCTCGCCGACGAGGGCGTGGACGGTGCCCTTGCGGACGGTGAGGTGGATGTCGTGGTTGGCCACGACTCCGGGGAAGCGCTTGGTGATGCCGGCGAGTTCGACGGCGACGGGCGGAGGGCTGGTGGACGCGTCGATGGCGCACTCTCCTCGGGGGCCAGAGGGCCTGAAGGGGCCTGAAGGAAAGGGGCCGCCTACGCGCGCAGCGCCCCTGCTGCTGAAATGACTGCTCAGTGGTGGGTGTGTGGTCCGCGCGAACGGGGCGCGGGGGAAACATCGTCCCCCACACCCCGTCGTACGAGCATCACGCCGCCGTCACGGCGACCGGTCAGGCGGTCACGCCGTCACGGCGTGGTCTTGACCTTGATCTTGCCGCTCTTGATGCCCTCTTCGGCCTTCTTCAGGGCCGCCTGGACATCCTTCATCTTCTGGAACTCGGGGTTGGAGTCGGCGAGCGCGACACCGCCCGACTTGAGGTCGGCGCGGACGACGCCGCCCTTGGCCGTGCCGTCCTCGACGGCCTTCGCCAGGTTGTAGACGGAGGCCGCGACGTCCTTGGTCGCCGAGGTCAGGATGTACTTCTTGTACTTGGCGAGCGCGTCCTGCTTGTACTGGTCGGAGTCGACGCCGATCGCCCAGATCTTCTTGGCGGCGGCGGCCTCGATGACGCCCTGACCGGAGAGGCCCGCGGCGTGGTAGACCACGTCGGCGCCCTTCTCGATCTGGCCCTGCGCGGCGGTCTTGCCCTTGTCGGGGCTGGTGAAGCCGCCGTCCTCGGCCTTCTCCGTCAGGTACTGCTTGACGACCTTGACCTTGGGGTTCGTGTCCTTGACGCCCTGCGCGAAGCCCGCCTCGAACTTGTGGATGAGGGGGACGTCCACGCCGCCGACGAAGCCGACGGTCTTGGACTTGGTGGTCTTGGCGGCGGCGACGCCCGCGAGGTAGGACGCCTCCTGCTCGCTGAAGACGAGGTCGGCGACGTTGTCGGCCTTGACGGTCTCGTCGTCGACGATGCCGAAGGTGACCTTCGGGAACTTCGCCGAGACCTCCTTGATGGCCGGGGCGTAGGCGTAGCCGACGCCGATGACCGGGTTGTAGCCCTGCTTGGCGAGCTGCGTCAGGCGCTGCGCCTTGTCGGCGTCCGACTCGCCGTCGACGGGCTCGACGGCCTTCTCGCCGACCTTGAACTCCTTGGCGGCCTTCTTCATGCCCACGGTCGCGGCGTCGTTGAAGGACTGGTCGCCGGCACCGCCGACGTCGTAGGCGATGGCGACGCCCTTGTTCTTGTCGTCCTTGCTCGCGGCGGCGTCACTGGACGTGCCACCACAGGCGGAGACGGAGACGGCGAGGGCTGCGGTCGCGGCGCCCGCGACAGCTATTCGAGACACCCGGCGCATAGAGACGAACTCCTTGAGTCAAGCAAGCACAAGCACGTACGCGCCTTACCCCGGCGCTGATTTCGCCGCAGCGTAACGCGCGTAGACCTGACATAAGAACCCTTCTGTCCGGTCCGTTATCGACCTGTGGCCACGGGGCGTCCGGCGGGCGAACACGCGGTGGGCGCCCCCTTGATGGGGGGCGCCCAGTCGCCGCAGGACGTACTACGTACAACGGCGGAAGAGGTGCGGGCGGGGTGCTACGTACAACGTCCCCGGGTCCGTCCTACGGCACGGTCTTGACCTTCACCTTGCCGCTGACGATGTCCTTCTTGGCCTTCTCCACGGCGGCTACGACGTCCTTCATCGCCGTGTACCTCGGGTTGGAGTCGGAGAAGCCGACGCGGCCCGACCCGAGGTCGTAGCGCTGCTCGCCCTTCATCGGCTTGCCCTCGACGACCGACTTCGCCAGGTCGTACACCGCGCCGCCGACGTCCTTGAGCGCCGAGCCCAGGATGTACTGCTTGTACTTGGCGAGGGCCTTCTGCTTGTACTGGTCGGAGTCGACGCCGATCGCCCACTTCTTCTGTGAGCCGACCTCCTGGATGACGCCCTGCCCGGAGAGACCGGCCGCGTGGTAGATCACGTCCGCGCCGGCCTCGATCTGCCCGCTCGCGGCGTTCTGCCCCTTGTCGGGGCTGCTGAAGCCGCCCTCCTCGGGCTTTTCCGTCAGATAGCGCTTCTCGATTTTGATCTTCGGATTGACCGACTTCGCGCCCTGCACGTATCCGGCCTCGAATTTGTGGATCAGCGGAATGTCCACGCCGCCCACGAATCCGATGTGTTCGGCCTTGCTCGCTTTCGCCGCGGCGACCCCCGCCAGATAGGAGCCCTGTTCCTCGTGGAAGACCAGGCCGGCGACGTTGTCCGCCTTCACGGTGTTGTCGTCGATGATCCCGAAGGTGGTGTCCGGGAACTTCTTCGCGGCGGCCGCCACCGCGGGCGCGTAGACGAAACCGACGCCGATCACCGGGTCGTACCCCTGCTTGGCGAGCTGTTCGAGGCGCTGGACCTTGTCGGCGCTGGACTCGCCGTCGCCCGGCTCCATGTCCACGCCGCCGATCTTGAACTCCTCGCGGGCCTTGCTGTAGCCCGCGTAGGCGGCGTCGTTGAAGGACTGGTCGCCCTGCCCGCCGATGTCGTAGGCCAGACCGATGCCTTTGCCCTTGTACGACGAGGAGGTTCCGGAGTCCTTCTCCTTGCCGCCCTCTTCTTTGGAGGCCTCGCTGCTGGTCTTGCCGCACGCGGAGGCGGCGAGGGCGAGCGATGCCACGGCCACGGCCACTTGGGAAAGTCTTGATACACGACGCACAGGACGTACTCCTCACGTTCCCCAACGCACCGTTGACGGCGCTGATTTCGGCGCACATTAACGCGCGTAGAAAGAAAGGGAACGGTTTTCCGCGCGGCCGTTACCCATTCGTGCCGGGCGCCGGGCATGCGCGAGGGGCCGGTCGGGTGAGAGGGAGCCCTCTCGGCTCCCTCTCACGACGGCCCCCTTGGGTCACTCGGCTCAGTCGCGCACCGCGTCCAACAGGGCCGCGGCGGTGAAGAGTTCGACGCCGACCGTGATGGCCGACTCGTCCGCGTCGAAGTCGCCCTGGTGGAGGTCGCGCACGGTGCGCTCCCCCGGCCTGCGGACGCCGAGCCGGGCCATGGCGCCGGGCACGTGCTCCAGGTACCAGGAGAAGTCCTCGCCGCCGAGGCTCTGTTCGGTGTCCTCGACCGAGTGCAGGCCGCGCCGCTCGACCATGGCGTCGCGCAGCAGGTCGGCGACGGTCCCGTCGTTGACGACGGGCGGGACGCCGCGGACGTAGGTGATCTCGGACTTGGCGCGGTACAGGTCGGCGATCTCCTGGATGGCGCCGTGCACCAGGTCGGGCGCCTGCCGCCAGGCCTTGAGGTCGAGGCAGCGCACGGTCCCGGACAGCTCGGCGTGCTGCGGGATGACGTTCGGGGCGTGGCCGCACTCGATGCGGCCCCAGGTCAGCGAGAGGCCCGAGCGGGCATCGGCGCGGCGGGAGACCAGGGCCGGCACCGCGGTGGCGACCTTGGCGACGGCCGTGACGAGGTCGGTGGTGAGGTGCGGGCGCGCGGTGTGGCCGCCGGGCCCGTCGAGCGAGACCTCCAGGCGGTCGCAGGCGGAGGTGATGGGGCCGTGCCGCAGCCCGATGCGGCCCGCGTCGACGCGGGGGTCGCAGTGCACGGCGATGATCTTCCCGACGCCGTCGAGCACGCCGTCCTTGATGGCGTCGGCGGCGCCGCCCGGCAGGACCTCCTCGGCGGGCTGGAAGATCAGCCGCACCGGGGCGGGGAGCTGCCCCTTGCGCGCCAGGTCGGCGAAGACAAGGCCGGCGCCGAGGACGACGGTGGTGTGCACGTCGTGCCCGCAGGCGTGGGCCCGGTCGGGCACCGTCGAGCGGTAGGCCACGCCGAGCTTGGTGTCCGGGATGGGCAGCGCGTCGATGTCGGCGCGCAGGGCGAGCATGGGGCGCGTCCCGTCCGGCACACCGATGTCGCAGACGAGACCGGTGCCGCCGGCGAGCACACGGGGCGCGAGGCCCGCCTCCTCCAGGCGCGCCTTGATGGCGGCGGTGGTGCGGAACTCCTGGTTGCCGAGCTCCGGGTGCATGTGCAGGTCGCGACGGAACGCGACGAGCTCGGCACGGAGCGCTGGGGGCAGCGCGCCGGGAAGGCTTTCCGCGGGCGCGGACTCCGTTCCGAACACGTCGGCGGACACCTCTTCGGTCGCACAGGACATCAGTTGGTTCACCCTCTGAAGGGTAGGGCGATGCAACGGCCAACTAACCCACGATCAACAAAAGTTCAGCCCGATAGGGGAAGAAATAGTGGCCTCGTGGCGCATGGCCGCTGATCGGGGTGGGTAAACTTTCACGCCGCCTCGGGGGATGCGCAGGCCGTCCGGCGCCTGTAGTAGGCGAGGGCGACCGCCGTCAGCAAGGGCGGCCAGGCGATCAGCGGTATATAGCAAAGCACGAGCAATGCGCTTTGCGCTGTACTGTCCGTCACACCCGATTCGGCCCCCAATCCGGCGATCTGTGCGTAGCAGGCCCAGCCCAGCAGGCCGAACAGACCGGCGGCCCCGAGCAGGGCGGGCACGACCGCCGCCAGCGTCGGCACCGGCCGCCCGCCGATCACGGGTACCCACCCGGGCACGACCTCACCCCACCCGCGCACCAGACCGAGCGTGAGCCACGCCAGCCCCTCGGACACCAGGCTGAGCAGCAGGATGTACACGGCCTCGCCGGTGCCGCGCTGCTCCTCCGCGGCCACGGGCAGCCCGGCCACCAGGGCCACCCGCCAGAGTCCGGAGGGCAGGGTGATCCAGGGCACGGCGTGGGCGGCGAGGACGGCCCAGCGGGGGACGTCGGGCAGGGCGGTGATTCTCAGCATGGGGTGATGCTGTCGCGGGGGCGGCGGCGGGCGCCGTCGTCACGGAGGCGCGAGTGGCGGGGCCGGGCTCCGCCGGGCGGGTGAGGGAGCAGTCCTCCGGTCGGAGCAGGCGGCCGATGGGCCCGGGGGGGCTCCTGCGGCCTGCCCCCATACCCCTTCTCGTTCTGCGTCTTCTAGTTCTGCGTCGCCCCCTGCCCCGCGGTCTCCCGGGCCGCGGCCGTGACGTCCGTGAGCAGGGTGTCGATGTCGTCCTCGGTCGTCGTCGGGTTGAGAAAGACCAGCTTCAGATGGACCGACGGTGTGCCGTCCGGGCCGGTGATCTTCGTACGGGCGAGCAGGGCCCGGCCGTCCGCCATCAGTTTGCGGCGCACGGCCGCGTTCCAGGCGTTCTCGTCTGCCACCGAGGTCCCCTCTTCGGGGACGCAGCGGAAGATGACGGTGGTGAGCAGGGGGTCTGCCACGAGCCCCAGGCCGTCGGTGGCAGCGATCACGCTCGCGGCGTAGCGCGCCTGGTCGTGGCAGGCCTCCACCCAGGCGCCCATGCCCTCGCGGCCGACCGTGAGGAACGTGGCGGCCATCTTCAGGGCGTCCGAGCGGCGGGTGGTCTGGAGCGAGGTACCGAGCAGGGCGGTGAAGCCCAGGGCCTCGTCGTCGGAGGGGTTGAGGTAGACGGCCTGCTCGTCGAGGCACTCCATGTGCCGCCGGTCGCGGACCACGACCACGCTCGACGAGGCCGGGGTCCAGCCGAATTTGTGCAGGTCGAAGGCGACCGAGTCGGCCCGCCCGAGGCCGTCCAGGAGCGGGGCCAGTTTGGGTGAGAACAGCGCGCCGATGCCGTACGCGGCATCGACATGCAGCCATGTCCCGTACTCGGCGGCCAGGTCCGCGAGTTCCGGCAGCGGGTCGAAGGAGCCATGGTCGGTGGTGCCGGCCGTGGCGACGATGGCGACGGGGACCTCATCGGCGTCGAAGCCCTCGACGATCCGGCGGGCCTCGTCGGCGATCATGCGGCCTCGGTCGTCCACCGGCACCTTCACCACGGCGGAGCGGCCGAGCCCGAGGAAACCCGCGGCCCGTGCGACCGAGAAGTGGGCGGCCGCGGAGCACAGGACGCGCGGGCGCACCTGGCGGCCCGCGAGTCCCGTCGCCGACACCTCTCCGGTGTCCTTCAGGGCACGGTCCCGGCTGAACAGCAGGGCCATCAGGTTCGAGATGGAGCCCCCGGGCGTCAGGGTCCCGCCTGCCTCCGCGCCGAAGCCGACCAGAGAGGCCATCTCCTGGATGAGCCGCCGCTCGAGCTCCAGCGCGAACGGGCCGCTCTCCCAGGCGTGCAGGGACTGGTTGAGCGTGGCGGCGAGCAGTTCGGCGGCGGCGGACGCGGCGGTCGGCGCGCACTGCATCCGGGCCGCGGCCGAGGGGTGGGTGAGGTCGACGGCCCATGCGGCGTACGCCTCGAACAGCTCTGTCACCCGCTGTGCGCTGGGCTCGTCGGCGAGGAAGCGGCCGCCGCCCAGGACCTCGTCCACCGCGCGACGGCCGCCTGGGGTCCACCGGGCGCGAGCGGGCCTCCCCGCTTGAGGGCGGCGTCGCCGAGGGTGCCGAGCACCGTGTCCAACAGGCTGCTGAGCTGCTCCAGGCCCTCCGGGCGGCCCGCCAGGGCTGCGTTCCTGCCGGTGGAGATCATGGCTGCTGAGTTCCTTTCGGGAGCGTGGGAGAGGGGACGGGGGCCGGGGCCTTGCGGGAGCCGCGGATGACACCGATCGAGGCGACGACGACCGCGATCAGGCCGGCCACCTGGGCCGGTGAGAGGGTCTCCTGCAGGACGGCCAGGGCGACCAGGGCGCCGATCGCCGGTTCCAGGCTGAGCAGCACGCCGAAGACCAGGGCCGACACCCGGCGCAGGGTCTCCATCTCGCAGGTGTAGGGAACGAGCGAGGACAGCATCGCGACGCCGAAACCGAAGGCCAGGACCTCGGGGCGGACGAGTGTCTGCGCCCCCTCCGCGATCCCGGCGGGCAGCGAGCACAGCGTGCCGAAGGCCATGGCGAGCGCCAGTCCGCCACCGCCGGGCAGCAACGCCCCGACCCTGGCCGACAGCGGCACGTACGAGCCCCAGAAGACGGCGCAGGCGAGGGCGATCAGCAGACCGGTGAGGCCCGACGCGCCGCCCTGCCAGCCGAGCAGCGCGATGCCGAGGGCCGCGAGCACGATCCACAGCCGGTCCCCGGCCCGACGCGAGGACAGGCCGCGACGCGAGCGGACCCGCCATGCCCACGGTGAGTGCCACACCCACCGGCATCCGGGCCATGGCCAGGTAGAAGCAGATGTTCATGCCCGCGATGGCGACGCCCAAGGCGGCCACGGCACCCGCCGTGCGCCGGTCGAGGCGCAGGGAGGGCCGCCACCACAGCAGGAGCACCAGGGCCGAGAAGCCGAGCCGCATCAGGGTCACCGTCGCCGGGCCGACCGTGCCGAACAGCTGCTTGGCGAAGGCCGCGCCCAGCTGGGTGCTGACCATGCCGATGAGCATCAGGACGGGGGCCGGGACCACACCGATGCCCCGGCGGCCCGATGCCCCGGCGGAACGCACGCCCGCAGCCACCTCCGTACCCGTGCCCGCGCTCGTTCCGGTCTCGACACTCATGGGGTGAGCAGCACCTTTCCGGTGGTCCCGCGGCCTTCCAGCAACTGGTGAGCCCGCGCCGCCTCGGCCAGCGGCAGCCGCGCCCGCACGTTCGGCTGGACGACGCCCTCGGCGCGCGCTAGCGGAACAGCTCCGCGGCGGCGGCCCGCAGGGACGGGGCGTCCGGCACGTGGTCGGCGAGAGTGGGGCGGGTGAGATGGAGCGAGCCGGACGTGCGCAGCAGCTCCACGTCGAGCACGGGGCCGCTGGACAGGCCGCAGACGACGAGCGTGCCGCGCCGGCGCAGCGCCTTGACGCTGGTCTCGAAGGTGGCGGCGCCGACCGAGTCGTAGACCACGTGCGCGCCCTCACCGCCGGTGAGTTCCCGCACGGCGTCCGCGAACCCCTCGTAGGGGACGGCGTGTTGGGCGCCGACCGCCAGGGCGGCCTCCCGCTTCTCCTTGCTGGAGGCGACGGCGACGACCTGCGCGCCCCGGTGTGCGGCCAGCTGCACGAGCAGTTGGCCCAGGCCGCCGGCGGCGGCGAGCACGACGACGGTCTCTCCTGCCGCCACGGGGTGCGTGGTGTGGCTGAGGTAGTGCGCGGCGAGGCCCTGGAGCATGAGCGCGGCCGCGTCGTCCAGGGACACCGTCTCGGGAACGGGCACCAGCTTGCCCACGGGGACGGCGGTGTACTCGGCGTACGCGCCGAGCTGGGTCGCGTAGGCGACGCGGTCTCCCTGGCGGAAGTCGTCCACGCCCTCGCCGATGGCGGTGACGGTGCCGGCGGCCTCCTGGCCGGGGATGAGGGGGTACGGCGCCGGGTAGGTGCCGTTGCGGTAGTAGACGTCGATGAAGTTGAGTCCGACGGCGGCGTTGCGGACGACGACGTGGCCGGGGAGGGCCGCCGGTTCGGGGAGTTCCGTGGGGGTGAGGGCTGAGGGGGCTCCAGCCTCGGTGACGTGGACGGCTCGCATCAGATCGGTTCCTCTGTTGGGGGGGTACGGGCGGCGGAGACGGGTCTGGGGGCGGAGCGGGGCGCGGGCGTGGCCGGCTCCTCCTCCTGGAACACGTGGCGGAAGTGGTTGATGTCGCCGGTGAGACCCCGCATCAGCGCGTCCAGGGCCGGGTCCGGGCCGTCGACCGCGTGCAGCAGCTCGGTGTTGCGGCGTACGTGGGCCGAGGAGAACGGCAGCTCGCCCGTCGACAGGTAGCGAATGGCGCCGGAGGGGTCGCGCCGGGGTATGAGGTCGGAGCGGGCGTACCGGCTGGCGCTGAAGGGGATGTCGAGCCGGCCCTCCGCGAACGCCTCGATGATCGCCTCGATCAGGTCCGCGCGTTCCAGAAGCGGCTCGACGAGGTCGGCGACCTCGTCGAGTATCCACGTCATCTCCCGCTGTACCTGGTCGTCGTCGACGGTGATGAAGTCGAGGAGCGGCGAGTTGGCGCGGTCGGCGAGCCGCAGGCCCTCCACGTTCGCGGCCGTGTCCGGTATCCCGTACGCCTCTTGATGGGTCTTGGTGATCAGCTTGGACGCGCCACCGAGCCGGGCGACCAGCGCGCCGTAGAAGATGAGGTCCTCCGCGTTGTCCCGCTGCCGGGGGAAGACGCCCATGAACTCGTGGAGCACCGCGTGGACGGTGACCCCGGCCGGGAGGTAGCGCTCGGCCAGCACCGGGATGCTCCGCAGGGCCGCGACGTCCTGGGCGAGATGGCCGCCCTGCGGGTACGCCACGGAGATGCAGCGCACACCGGCGCGGGCGGCGAGGACCGCCTCCAGGACACTGATGGCGAGGCTGATGGAGGGCGGCACGAGGACGGCGGTGAGCGTCCCGAACAGCTCGCGGTCGATGACGACTCCGTGCTCGGCCAGCTCCCCGCAGCGCCGGTCCACGTCCTGCCAGGCACCGAGGGACTCGGCGAGCGGGACGGCCTTCGAGTAGGGCAGGTTGTACGAGATCCCGCCGCCCTCGAAGGAGGTGATGCCGGAGGCCACGGAGACATCGAACAGGATGCGGGCGTCCGGGGAGCCGTGCCGGATCTCGAGGGGGGCCTCGATCAGCTCGTTCAGCTCACGGCCGCGCCGCCAGCCGTGCGCCACCATCGGGTAGCCGTTGAGGTCGGCGGGGCGCAGGTTGAGGGTGCGCAGCGCCTCCTCGAACCGCAGCAGGCGGGTGTGCGAGTCGATGGTGAGGGTCAGGATGTCGGGTGCCGCCTCGGCTTCCAGGGTGGCCAGCAGCGCCTTCATCTCCTCGTGCCCGCCGACGCCGCACCGCGGCTGGATCGCCACCCTGCCCCGCGCGCGGCACCGGTCGAGGACCTCGGCCGCGGTGGGCTTGCCCAGCGAGGTGATGTACGCGGCGGACTCGGCGGGCGTCGGCGTCGCGGCGGGGTCGGAGGGGGGTGCACTGCCGTGCGCCGGGAAGGCCGGGAACCCCGGGAACCCCGGGAACGCGGACAGGCTCATGAAGCCGCCAGTCCGGTGCGGTTCGCGGCGGCGCCCGCCCGCTCGGCGCGCAACGCGTCCAGCAGGCCCGGCAGTTCGGCCGGGTCGCTCAGGATGTGGTCCACGCCGGCGGCGTAGAGACGGTCGTGCGAGGTGCCGCCCTTGTGACTGCCGACCGACAAGTTGCCGCCGACGATCACGGGGCAGGTGATCCGGCCGGACTGCTTGGCCCGGTCGAGCCCTCGCAGGTCCTCGTGGATGTGGCCGTTGAGACTGCCGATGACGACGGCCTCGGCGTCGGGGTGGCGGACGCACGCCTCGGCGAACTCCTCGACGGGGGTGCAGGTGCCGAGGTTGACGACGTCGAAACCCAGGCCGCGCAGCGAGTAGGCGATGAGGTGGTTGGCCACGGCGTGGCTGTCGCTGGCGGCGACGCCGAGGATGACCGTACGAGCAGTCGGTTCCTGGTGAGAGGTGATCCGCATCGATGAATTCCTGTATCGAGAGGAGGCGGGAGGAAACGGACGGCCGGGGCCCGGGTTCTCAGTCGTCGAACGCGGCGAAGAGTTCGCGCTTGCTGACGGACTTGAGACGGTTCACGTTGAACTCCTCGGCGTCGGCGACGGACAGCGAGTCGAAGACGTGGCTGATCGCGGGCACCAGGCCCCACACCTCGTGGTAGGGCGGCCGGTTGGGGTCCCCTGCCGCCGCCGCCTCTTCGGCATCCCGCTGGCGGGCGAAGAGATAGTTGGACCAGTCCGTGCTGCGCGGGTGACGGTGGTGGTAGTCGTGGACGACGGTGTCACCGGTCAGCACCAGGTAGCGGGACGGGGCGTGCACGAACAGCAGCCTCAGCGTCCAGCGGCCCCAGGCGAGGGCGCGCCGCCCGGCGGGCAACGCGGCCGACGGGGCACGGTCGCCGATGAAGATCGCGTTGGTGAGGGAGGTGAAGTACGCCCGGCTGCGCCGGTCCGTCAGGCCTGCCACGGGGAAGGTGTGCTTGACGCAGAGCCGCAGGGTGTTGCTGATCTGGAAGAGCGGGACGAGCGGAACGAACCAGACCAGGAGGAGCGCCGGCCACGTACCGGTGAGGATGGTGGCGGTGACGGCCGTGCCGTACAACGCGAGCGCGATGACCTTCTCGCTGCGGGCGGACCCCTTCGAGAACGACAGCACCCGGGAGACGGCGAAGGCGAAGTGGAAGCGCGGCGAGACCAGCTTCAGCAGGAGCCGGCGCCACATCTGGCGGCGGGTCATCCCGGGATGCATGCCGAGGCTGACCAGGAACGCCTGGACCGTGGGGTCCTGCAGCGTCATGTGGCCGGTGGCGTGGTGGTCGGCGACGTGCTCCCGGCTGTAGCGCGCGAAGTTCTGGATGACGAGCAGGCTCGATATGGCATGGCCGATGGCCTTGTCGGGCTTCCGGTTGCGGTACATGTTCCGGTGCGAGCACTGGTGGTAGATCATCATCCGGAGGTTGCGCATGCCGTGCAGGGTCACCGCCCACCCGGGCAGCAGCAACAGCAGGCCGGTGCCGCCGAGCGCGTAGCCGAGGATGCTGACGAGCAATCCCAGCACCAGCGACGTGGTCGCGGTCACCAGGTGGAAGGTGGGCGTCCAGCGGAGGGGCCGCTGCTCGGGAAGGGGCTTTCCGGTGAGGAGCGTCAGGGGGTACTGGAACGGTCGGGGGAGCGCGCTCATGCTCTCCCGCGGGTCCTGGGCGGTCTCGGTCCCGGTCCCGTCCCTGTCGCGGCGGGCGAGGGGCGCTGCTGAGTTGATCACGGACATGAGAACTCCTCGAGGTGGGGGGAGCGAGGGGAGCCGGACTGGAGGCGGTCACCGACCGAGCAGCGGAAGGTCGCGCGCCCCGGCGATCCGCACGAACGCCGAGGGCGGGCTCAGCACCTCCCGGCCGGCTGGGTGCGTTCCCCGGGCAGTCAGCTCCAGGTCAGGGCCGTCTGGAAGGCTCGGATCGTTGGTGGGGTACGGGGAGTCGTCTGTGGGGTACGGGGAGGCTTTGGCGCGCTAGTTCTCCACGACACGTACGGTCGCGGAATCCAGGAGGCGGCACTGGCAGGCGAGCCGGTGGCTGCCGTCCGCCCAACCCAGGTCCTCCAGGAAGTCGATCTCCTCGGGGTCGATCTCCCCGAGGGCGTCCGAGCCGTCGATGACCTCGACGACGCAGGCACCGCAGGCTCCCGACCGGCAGCCGAAGGGAATCAGCGGCTCGGAGGTCTCGAGCTCGATGTCTGTCAGCGCCGAGCCCTTGGGAAGGGCTATCTCCACGCCGTCGGGCATGAGGGTGAGTGTGCGGAGGATCATTGCTTCCAAGCCCCCTCTGGGCAGGTTGACGTCGTGTACCTCTGAGGTGGTCACGGCTTACGCGAGGACCGGTTCCGGGACGGGGAGGACGGCCTCGGGGCGGGTGTCGGACGAGTGCTCGGGGGCGAGCCGCTCCCCCGGCCGCAATGCCACCGCCGCGTGATTGACGGCGGTCCCCGCCTCGCCGAAGCCGACGGAGATCAGCGGGACCCGGCCCGGGTAGGCGCAGCCGTCGCCGACGGCATACACCTGGGCGAGATTGGTCCGCATGGACTGGTCGACGCGGACGCGGCGGTGTTCGAGCTCAAGGCCCCAGTCGGCGACGGGGCCGAGCCCGGAGGTGAAGCCGAGCGCCGCGACCAGTGCACCGGCCGGAAGCGTCAGCGTCTCCTCGCCGGCACGGACCTCGACCCGTTCCAGCCGGTCGCCGCCGTGGCAGGCGACGACCTGAGCGTCGGTGAGGACCCGTACGGACGAGGCGAACAGCTGCCGCACGCTGTAGTCGTGGGCGCGGAAGGTCCCCCGGCGGTGCACCAAGGTCACGCTCCGGGCGATCGGGGCCAGGGCCAGCGCCCAGTCGACGGCACTGTCACCGCCGCCCACGACCACCACGTCCCGTCCGGCGTGCGCGTCGAGCCGCGGCACGTGATAGGCGACGCCCCTGCCCTCGTACGGGATGGCGCAGGGCAACTTGCGGGGGACGAACCGGCCGAGCCCCGCGGCGATCACCACCGCGCCGGCGAGCACTCGGGTGCCATCGTCGGCGCCGAGCACCCAGCCGGTCCCCCGTGGGGTCAGGTCGACGGCCGTGCGGCCCAGGAGGTACGTGGTGTCGAAGGGTTCGGCCTGCCGCAGCAGGTTGTCGACCAGGTCACGTCCTTTGATGCCGGGGTGCCCGGCCACGTCGTACAGCAGCTTCTCCGGGTACAGGGCGGACACCTGGCCGCCGGGCTCGTCCAGTGCGTCGATCACCGCGACCGACAGACCCCGGTAACCGGCGTAGTACGCGGCGTAGAGGCCGGCGGGTCCGGCGCCGACGATGGCCAGGTCCACGGAGGTCTCAGCGGCTCCGGTACGGGAGCCGTCCGTACGGGTCGCTTCGGTGTGGGGCGTCATGCAGCACCCGCCTCGGCGCGGCGCCCGGCGGCGGGGAAGCCACCGAAGACGCCCGTCGGGCCCTCGACGGTGAGCCCGTCGTATCGGAGGGGCGCCGGATGGGGTCCCCTCGCGACGAACTGAACGTCATGCCCGGCTGGGGCGGGACGGCCGCCGAAGCTGCCGCCGATGCCGCCGGCTCCAACCACCGCTACTTTCACGGATTTCCCCGTTCCTCTGCGATGACAAGCGCGCGTTCACGGGGAACCGGCCTCGGAGGCCGGTTCCCCTCCGACCCCAGAAGAATACAGAACGCTCGCTTTGTTTCGCTACGGTTTCCGCTCAAGAACAGGGAGTCACCCTCGTCACGCCTGCTCGACCACGACTCCGGCGACCACTCCCGCGACGACCAGACGCCAGATGCGCTCCAGCCGTTCACCGGCGCTGCGCGACGCCCCGGCCGACACGCCGAGACCGGCCCTGACCTGCGATGCCGCCCCGGTGAGCAGATACACGACCATGTCCGTGACGGCCTGCCGAACCTCTTCGATCCCCGCCGAGCGCGCACCCTCGCACTGCGGCCACAGGTGGTCGCGCACCGCCGGGAGCCAGATGTCCACCCACCGGCCCGCGCCGCCCGGACGCTCTCCCGCAAGCCGTACGGAGGACCGCACGACGGGGTCCTCCTCCAGCAGCCGCACCAGCCCCACGGACAGGGCGATGACCGCGTCGAGGCCGGGTGCGCACCCCTTCGACAGGCGCTCCACCAGGGCTTTGGTGATCGCCAGGCCTTCCTCCTGCACAGCGTCCGCGAGGGCCGCCTTGGCGGGGAAATGAAAGGTCAGCGCCCCCATGGAGACGTCCGCCAGCTCACTGATGCGCGACAGCCTGGCACCTTCGTACCCCGCCTCGTCGAACTCCGCCGCCGCTGCCCGGACAAGCGCGTCGCGCGTCCGAACGGCCCTCCCCTGGATAGCCATCCACATGCTCCCCTTCCACGCCGACATGCCCCGCTTGCCATGTCAAAAACATAGCAAGCGTCCGTTATTTTTTAAGCCCCGGTGCAGGCATCGGCGAAAAGAGCGATGAGTCGACAACGCGCTCGGGGGACGGCCGGGACACCCCGGCCGCCCCCGAGCAGGACGCTCCCCGCCACCGGCCTACAAGGCGGTGGCGCCGCCGTCCACTGCCATCGCGGTGCCCGTGACGAAGGAGGAACGGTCACTGCACAGCCAGGCGGCGGCCTCGGCGACCTCGGCGGGCGCGGACATCCGGTGCTGCATCGAGTGGGAGAGGAACGTTTCCTCCAAGGCGGGGCTCGCCTCGAGGACCTTGTCCATCATCTCGGTCCTGGTGTTGCCCACCACGAGCGCGTTGACGCGGACCCCCTGCCGGGCGTAGTCCTGCGCGGCCGCCCTGGTCAGCCCGATCACCGCGTGTTTCGCGGCGACGTACGCGGCCGAGGCGCCGGTGGCCTTCAGCCCGGCCACGCTGGAGGTGTTGACGATCGAGCCGCCCGAGCCGGACGCGAGCATCACCGGGATTTGATGGCGCAGGCAGTTCCACACCCCCCGCAGATTGGTCCCGAGGGTCCGCTCATAGACCTCGTCGTCGATCTCGTGCAGGGGCGTCCCCGCCGTCGCGTAACCGGCGTTGTTGAAGGCCGCGTCGAGGCCGCCGAACGCGTCCACGGCGATCGCCACGGCACGTTCCACTTCGACGTCGGACTCCACGTCGGCGGCCGCCGCCACGGCCCGGCCCCCCGCCGCGCGAATCGTGTCGACGATGTCGTCGAGCCGGTCCTTCCGCCGGCCGACGAGCACGACGGCGGCCCCTTCCGCGGCGAAGAGCCGGGCGGCCGCCGCTCCGATGCCGCTCGACGCCCCCGTGACCATGGCCACCTTGCCGCTCAGCAACTTCCCACCGCTCATGTGCTCGCCCCGCCTCTCGCCGCACCGGCCCGTCAATGTCCCGCAGCGGAGGCGGCGGCCTCCTTGTCGAGGACCCCCAGCAGCTCCGCGTCGACGGAGTGCAGCGAGTCCACCACGTGCCGGACCCCCGCCTCCCACATCAACTCCCGCTGGAAACTGTGTTCGAAGCTGCTCGGGTGCCCGACGAAGGGCATTCCAAGCCGCCCCGCCTCCTCCCCGACCCGGGCCACGTCGTCGAGAACCAGGACCCGGTCGTGCGCGAGCCCGAACTCGGCGGCGATCTCGCGCAGGCCCGGCCGGAAGGCGTCGGTGCAGAGGTAGCCGGGGCCGTCGAAGAGGTCGGCGTACTCACCGAGATAGGCGTCGAAATGGTCCTTCGCGAGCCCGCCGTAGCAGACGGTCGAGAGCCCCGCAGCCCGCAGCCGCCGGAGCAGCTCGACGGCCCCGTCGCTCACCCGCACCGGATGCGCGGCCACGTACGTCGCCCGCTCCTCGAAGTACGCCGCGAGGGCCTCCGCTCCGGTCATGGTGCCGCCGATCGCCTCCGCGAGCAGCCGGCCGGCGATGGCGCGCGGCTGCGAGAAGATGCTGCGCTCGATGTCGGCCGTATACGCGCATCCGCGGCTGACGAGGAAGTGATGGATGACGGGGCTGAAGGTGTCCTCCAGCATGACCCCGTCGATGTTGACGGCGGCCAGGCGCAGATGGGCGAGCGGCTTGAGCATGGGAAACCCCCGGGGTGGGCTGGGTGGCGGAACGAGCTCGTACGGCCGGGTCAGCATCCGGCCGGCACCAGGGCCGGTGCCTTGGCGGTGGGCCGGGACGGCGGCGCCGGGGTCGCGGTGACCAGCGCGCTGAAGGCGCAGGCGCCGTTCTGTTCGGCGCGGACCCGCACCCGGTCACCGACGGCGTCGGCCTCGATCCAGCAGGGCGCGTCGAACTCCACGTACTGCGTGAAGGCGACGTCCATCGCGGTGACGGTCACCGGCCGCCTTCCGGCCAGGGCGTGCGTGGCCTGCCGGGCCGCTTCGAGGAGCAGCATGCCGGGCACGTGGTCGACCGGGTGGTCGAACAGGAACGGGTGGGAGTGGTCGGCGCGGAGCTGGGTGCGGTGCGGGGCGTTGGTGGGCGAGAGCACCACATCGGCGAAGCGTGTGCGGGCGACCCGGCAGGGCGCCATCGGCGGGGCCAGCGGAACGGCCCGCCGGACGGCTTCCGCGACGTCGGCGTAGGGCCCGCGCAAGCGCGGATAGACGGTGGGCGGGATGCTGGAGAACGAGGTCTCGACCCACCCCAGCCGGGCCCCGTCGACGGACATCTCGACCCTCATCCGCACGGAGACAAGGCGTCCGCCGCGGCGTACGACGTCCGAGCAGTGGATGTCCATCTCGACCTCCGCCGGCGCGGCCGTGGTCGCCAGGGCGGCGGGGTCGATCTCGAAGCGGAAGGCGCTCCACATCTGGCGGTGCCCGAAGGGCACGTCATAGGCGACGTGACTGAGCAACGGAACGGTCTGGCGCACGGTTTCGGCGATGAGCAGCGGGTCGTGACGGCCGTTCACCGGCTGGTAGAAGGCGTGGTCGACGGGCCAGCGCGCGGTGACCCGGAACCGGTCGGGCTCCACCGGGAACCAGCCGGTCAGCAGCACTTCTGACGACATCCTCTTGTGGACGAACTCCCGTGGAACGAAAGTGGCGAGCAGGGCGTGCAGGTCTTTTGGCTTCTCACTGTCGATGGCGACGGACATCGGTATCCCCCTGGAGAAACAGACGCTGTTCAACCAAGAACATAAAGAATGGTCGTTTTGCTTTGAGTCAATAAATGGCAAAGTGCAGGCCATCACTTCACCAAGTGCCGCACGCATACCCCCGCCCATCCCGGAACGGTGGGCACCGCCAGCAATCTTCACGTAACATACGAAATATTCTTTTTGTTCCAGGAGGTACCGTGCCGCAGCAGCCCAAGCAGGAGAGAGCCATCCAGACCCGTAAGGAGATCCTCCGGGCTGCGGCTGTCGTCTTCGACCAGGCCGGTTTCGCCGGCGCGAGCATCAACCGCATCCTCGCAGAGGCCAACCTCACGGCCGGCGCCCTGTACTTCCACTTCAAGTCCAAGGAGGACCTCGCCCGCGCGGTCATGACCGCGCAGCCCGACTCGATCCTCCCCTGGCTGTCCTCCGAGGGCCTCCAGCGACTGGTCGACATCACGCTGGTCTGGGCCCACCAGCTGCAGACCGACATCCTCCTGCGGGCCGGCGTCCGCCTCACCACCGAACAGGGTGCCTTCGGCGTCCGCGACGTCGCCCCGTACCAGGACTGGAGCCGCATCATGGCCGATTGCCTGCGGGTCGCCGTCGAGAAGGGCGAACTCCAGGCGGGCATCGACCCCGTGGAACTGGCCGAGTTCGTCGTCGAGGCGTGTACGGGCATGCAGACGTACTCAGCCGTCGTCAGCGAGGACCGCGCGGACCTGGTCGACCGCGTCATCCGCATGTGGCGCCTGGTGATGCCGGGCATCGCCGTCCCGACCGTCATCGCCCGCACCGAGGTCAGTCCGGCCCGCGCGAAGGCCCTCCTGGACGCGATGACGTCGGCTGCGACGACGTCGCCCGCTCACGGCACCCCCTGAACGAGCAACGGCGAAGTGCGCTGCCCCGGCTGGCGGTTGCGCCTAGCCTTGCGGGCATGACTGGTGACGCGAAGACGGGTACGTGGCAGGCCGGCGGTGCCGGAATCCTGCGGTTGCCCTCCGGACGGCTCGTGCGGGGGCGGGGGCTTCGACGCCCTCTTCCCGACGGTGACGTGCCCGATCTCGGTGTCTACCTCCTCGGCAAGCGGCCGCCCGAAGTCCCCTGGGAGGCACGGTGGTTGGCCTGGCCCGACTTCCGGCTGCCGAGTGACCGCACGCTGGCGCGAGGGGTGCTGCGCGAGGCGTGGGAGCGGGCCGCCGAGGAGCGTGTGGAGGTGGCCTGCGGGGGCGGGCGCGGGCGGACCGGGACCGCCCTCGCCTGTATCGCCGTCCTGGACGGGGTGCCCGCCGAGGAGGCCGTCGCCTTCGTACGGGCGCACTACGACCGGCACGCGGTGGAGACGCCCTGGCAGCGCCGGTACGTCCGGCGCTTCGCCCCGTAGCCGTCGTCCCGTAGCCGTCGCCCCGTAACAGTCGCCCGGGTGCCGTTACGCCGGTGCCGTGTGCTGCACCGACGTCAGCCGGGTCACGTCCCGGGCCGTCCCCGTCACGCCGGACAGGAAGCCCTGGGCGCGCGGCGAGGCGTTCTCCGTGAGCCAGGCCGGTTCGATGTCGCAGACCGCCACCTGCACCTCCGTGCCCGCCAGGGCCAGGGGCAGCGTGTGGACGACCGTGGAGGGGAAGCTGAGGATCGTGCGGCCGACCGGGCCGCGGCGGGCGATCAGCTCCAGCGGCAGGTCGGGGCGGACCACCTGGAGGCCCGTCTCCACCGCCAGGCGGTGCAGCTTCTCGGAACTCTCGCGGCGGTGCGCGAAGTACCGCGTCGCCCCATGGGTCACGGCGAGGGCGCGGACCGCCTCCACATAGCGGTCGGGGTCCACGACGCCGGTCTCCACGAGGGAGGTGCCGACCAGGTCCGCGCCGCGGGTGATGCGGGGCGGGCCGAAGCGCTCCCTGGTCCAGGCGAAGGCGTTGACCGTGACGTCGATGCCGGGCGGCGCCTGGTCGATCGGCATGGAGGAGAAGACCTCCACCGTGCGCGCCCCGCCGGGCGTCAGGCGCCGCCGCGCCGAGGCGGATACCGGGGCGAAGAGCAGGTCGCGGGGGCCGGGGCGGCCGCCCTTGCGGTGCCAGCGCACCAGGCGCTCGCCGCGGGCCAGCTGGGCGATGAACTCCATGGTCGCCGTGCCGTCGTCCACCACCACCAGGGAGCGGGCCCGGGTGATCGTCAGCAGCAGCTGTACGTAACGGGAGAACGGGTCGCCTATGACGATCCGGTCGGCCTTGCGCAGCGCTCCCGCGAGGCCCCCTATCGTCTGGAACGGAGCCGTCGCGCCGCCGCGCGCCTCCTCCCAGCGGACCTCGACGCCCTCGACCCGCACGAGCTGCGCCATGCGGCGCAACTGGCCGCGGGTCATCGGGTCGTTGGGCGACAGGACGACGACGGTGAGGCCCCCGGCCGGGCCGGTCGCGGCCGCGGCGTGCGCCCACTCCAGGACGTTCAGCATCTGAACAGGGCTCTCCACGAAGGCGAGCGTGGAGGGGGCGGCGGCGTCGGCGGCGGCTCGGCCGGCTCGGGGGCTCATCGTCGTTGCGTCCGTATCCCGTAACCGGTGGGCGCTCAGACCGCGACCTGCTCGGCGCCGGCGTCCGCGGGCCCGTCCGTCGACGACTCGGCCTCGGCGACGACGCCCGCGACGCGGCGGAGCTTCTTCATGGGGCCGAGTTCCGACTCGTAGACCTTCTTGACGCCGTCGCCGAGGGACGCCTCGATGGTGCGGATGTCGCGAACCAGGCGGGTCAGGCCCTGCGGCTCGACGGAGGCGGCCTGGTCGGAGCCCCACATGGCGCGGTCGAGGGTGATGTGGCGCTCGACGAAGGTGGCGCCGAGGGCGACCGCGGCCAGGGTGGTCTGGAGGCCCGTCTCGTGGCCGGAGTAGCCGATCGGGACGTTCGGGTACTCCTGCTGGAGGGTGTTGATGACGCGGAGGTTCAGCTCCTCGGCCTGCGCCGGGTACGTCGACGTGGCGTGGCACATCAGGATGTTGTCGCTGCCGAGGACCTCGACGGCGTGGCGGATCTGCTTCGGCGTCGACATGCCGGTGGAGAGGATGACCGTGCGGCCGGTGGCGCGCAGGGCGCGCAGCAGCTCGTCGTCGGTGAGGGAGGCGGAGGCCACCTTGTGGGCGGGCACGTCGAACTTCTCCAGGAAGGCGACGGCCTCGGTGTCCCACGGGGAGGCGAACCAGTCGATGTTCTTGGTCTTGCAGTACTCGTCGATCTGGCGGTACTCGTCCTCGCCGAACTCCACGCGGTGGCGGTAGTCGATGTACGTCATGCGGCCCCAGGGGGTGTCGCGCTCGATGTCCCACTGGTCGCGCGGGGTGCAGATCTCGGGGGTGCGCTTCTGGAACTTGACCGCGTCGCAGCCCGCCTCGGCGGCCGCGTCGATCAGCTTGAACGCGTTCTCCAGGTCACCGTTGTGGTTGATGCCGATCTCGCCGGTGATGTACACGGGCTGACCGGGGCCGGCCGTCTTCGAGCCGAACCGGCGCAGACGGGAGGTGGCGCCGATGGAGGTGACGGGGGAGAGGGTGCTCATGGCAGGAACTTTCCTTAATTGTGGAGGGAGTCGAGAGAGGGGCCGAGGACCCAGCTGGCGATCTCTCGGATCGCGCCTTCACCGCCGGGCACGGTGGTGACCGCGCGGGCCGCGCCGCGTACGACGTCGTGGGCACTGGCGACCGCCACGGGCCAGCCCACGAGGGCGAAGCACGGGAGGTCGTTGACGTCGTTGCCGACGTAGAGCACGCGCTCGGGCGCGATGCCCTGTTCCTCGCACCACTGCTTCAGTGCGAGGTCTTTCCGGTCGATGCCGTGCAGCACGGGGAGCTTCAGCTTCCTGGCGCGCGCGGCGACGACCGGGTTCTGCTCCGTGGAGAGGATCAGCATGCGCAGGCCGCTCTTGCGGAGGGCCGCGATGCCGAGGCCGTCTCCGCGGTGCACGGAGACGAACTCCCTTCCGTCGGAGTCGATCAGCACCCTGTCGTCGGTCTGGGTGCCGTCGAAGTCGAGGACCACCGCGTCGATGTCGGCGGCGGTGGGCAGGGCTTGCGCGTGGCCCGTGTCGAAGAGGGGGGCCAGCGCGCGGCCCCGCGCGAGGTCGTGCGGGTCGTCGACCTCCAGGACACGGGCGGGGTCGGTGCGGACCGGCTCGGTGTGGCCGAAGAAGCGGTGCTTCTGGGCACGGAAGCCTGCCGCGTCCATCGCGTAGGCGGCGCCGGTCTCCAGGAGGTCCTGGGGGCGGTCCTGGCGGCGCGGGCGGAAGGACTTGTCGTGGTTGACGCCGTAACCGCCGCGGGTGCGGGTGGAGTTGGCCAGCGTCGCGGTGCCGCCCAGGGAGTCGGTGCGCTGCGCGGGCACGTCCGGGGTGCCGTCCGTGGCGTCGTCGGCGGAGTCGCGCCAGATGAAGCCGTGGAAGGGGGCGACCGTGACGGCCGTGTCCGCGCCCTTCTCGACGACGGCCGCGGCCACCCCGTCGACGTCCTCGGGGGTCAGGAAGGGGCTGGTGCACTGCACGAGCAGGACGGCGTCGACGCGGGTGCCGTGCAGGGCCTCGTGGGCGTCCATCGCGTGCAGGACGGCGGCCTCGCTGGTCGCGGTGTCCCCGGCGATCGCGGCGGGGCGCAGGACCACCTCGGCGCCGGCGGCGCGGGCGGTCTCGCCGATCACGTGGTCGTCGGTGGAGACCACGACGTCCGTGACGAGCCGCGCGGCCAGGCACGCGCGGACGGCCCTGACCACCAGCGGCACGCCGCCGACCGGGGCGAGGTTCTTGGCGGGCACCCCCTTGGAGCCGCCGCGGGCGGGGATGACGGCGAGGACGCGGCGGGCCTGCGTACTCGCTGGGCCGGGGTGGGACATGGGGGCTCCTGGGAGAGGGAGAGGGTCGGGGGAGGCCGCCGCGGGTTCCTCCGCCCGGTGGCGGTCGTGGCGGGTCACAGCTCGCCCATCCGGCGGATGACGGGGGCCACGCGCTGCACCCCGTGGCGGTAGGCCCCGCGGGCGGCGCGGCGCACGATCTGGCGTACGGGGCCCGGGTCCTTGTCGGCCGCGGGGGCGCCCGGCAGCGGGGAGCCGTCGGGGGCCAGGTGGTGGCGGGCGAGGATGCCGGGGAGGTAGCCGCGGGCGGTGGTGAGGCTGTAGTAGGGCTTCAGGGGCGCGATGCGGCCGGCCGCGGCGTCGGCGAGGAGGCCGGTGACCTTCCGCTGCGCCTCGTCGAAGGCCCGTTCGTACGCCCCGTCGGCGGCGACGCCCTGCCGGGCCAGCCACCGCTCGTCGGGCACGGGCAGGTGGCCCGCGTCGAGCTGGTCGAAGGAGGCGAGGCAGCCGGAGCCGGTGAAGTGGTGGTTGCCGAGCGCCTCGCGCACCCCGAGGTCGGTGAGGACCGCGGTCGGGATGCGGCGGTGCAGGGATTCCAGGGCGGCCGTGGAGCTGACGGTGACCAGCAGGTCGGTGCGGTCGAGGACCTCGCCCATGTGGCCGTAGACGAGGCGGAAGTTGGGCGGCAGGCCGCCGTCGAGCCGCTGCGACAGCTTCTGGTAGGGCAGCTCCTCGATGTGCGTGGTGTGCTCGCCGGGCTTGCTGCGCAGCTTGAGCAGGACCTCGCGGTCGGGGTGCAGCCGGGCGTGCTCGGTGAGGCGGCGCAGCAGGTAGGTGCGGTGTGCGGCGCTCTCCGGGACGGAGGGCTGGGCGGCGAAGACGACCGTGTACGGGTCGTGCTTTTGGTAGGGCGCGCCGCCGAGGAAGGGCAGCGCGGCCTCGGTGACCGATGAGGCGTCGGCGCCCACTCCTTCGTACACCGCGCGGAAACGTTCCGCGTCCTGGCGGGAGTTGGCGAGGACGACGTCCGCGCCGTGCCGCAGGAGGAGGCCGTCGGCGAGCTTCTCGTAGACGACGCCGACGTAGCCGGTGACGACGACGGGGCGCTTCTTCGCGGTGCCCGTGAGGCGGGCGTCCTCGGTGACGCGGGCGAGTCCGTGCAGCACCGCCTGGACCGCGCCGCCCACCAGGGCGAGCACGATCACGTCGGGCGCGTCCCGCTCCATCTCGCGCAGGAACTCGACGGCGGTGACCTCGCGCAGGCTCTCCGCGCGCACCCCCACCTCTTCGAGCTGCCGGGGCGTGGGTGTGGCCCGGCCGCGGAGCAGGTACCCGCTGAGGCGGTGGCCGTCGGACTCGGGCCGACTGTCCGATACGATGCGGTTCGCGGTGAGAGCGCCCCATTTCCATCGCGTGTCGGAATCGGCGAGTACGGCCACCCGCAGCGGGTCTCGGTTACTTGCTGGCACATCCCAGACGCTAGGAAGCCATTTCGATTCGCGGCCCAACTCGGGTGCAACAAACGGTTAACAGCACGCCGACGAACGGCGAATCGCCCCGCGAAATGCCTTCTCGGCAGCCCGGTTAACCGTTCCGCCACGCGTCGTTCACCTGGCATACCTCTGCGGGTCGACACGAATGACGGGCCGACACCTAACGTCACCCACGTGGTTAAGCTCTCCGTCATCGTGCCGTTCTACAACGTGCAGCAATACGCGCCCGACACCTTGAAGAGTCTGCGTGCGAACGCGCGCGACGACTTCGAATTCATTCTCGTCGACGACTGTTCGCGCGACGAGACCCCGGACATTCTGGAGCGTGCGGTGCGCGAGCTTCCCGGCGCCGTCCACCTCAGACATGAGAAGAACGGCGGGCTCGCGACCGCCCGCAACACGGGCCTCGACGCGGCGCGTGGCGAGTACCTCACCTTCCTGGACGGTGACGACTGGCTCGCGCCCGGCTACTACGAACAACTCCTCTCGCAGATCGAGAAGTTGGGATGTGACTTCGTCCGCACCGACCATGTGCAGTGCACCGCGCGGGCCCGCTCGGTCCACCGTGTCCCGCACGGCAGGCGCGGTGTCGTGATGAGCCCGCGCGAGGTGATCCTCCCCGCCGACCGGTCGACCTCTGTCGACTACGCGTTCGCCTGGGCGGGCATGTACCACCGGCGGCTCGCCGACGCGGGCCTGCTGCACTTCACGGACGGCCTGCGCACCGCGGAGGACCGGCCGTGGATCTGGCGGCTGCACCGGGAGGCGGAATCCTTCGCCGCGGTCGGTCTTCTCGGGGTGTTCTACCGCCGCGGGGTCGCCTCGTCGCTCACCCAGATCGGCGACGTACGCCAGCTCGATTTCATCAAGGCATTCGACCAGGTGATACGGGAAACGGCGGCCGACCGGGACGCGGACAAACTCCTGCCGAAAGCCGTGCGCACTTACTGCGCGATCATCTCCCATCATCTGGGAAGCATCGAAAGGTTCGAGCCAGCCGTGGCGCGCAAATTGAAGTCGATGAGTGCGGCCGCGCTGAAGCGCATGCCGCAGGGCGTGCTCGATGAAGCGCTCGACTCCATGGACCTCCAGCGGGCGACCCGCCTGCGCAGGCTGCGCCGCCGGCCCGTCTCGGCGGAGGTGGCCGCGTGATGGCGACGACCTCCCCCGGAGCCGGCCGCACGCAGATCTTCCTGGCGTCCACGCTGTACGGTGCCGCGACGCTCGCCGCCGCCCTGGACGCAGACCGCTTCGGCCCCGCCGACCGCCGCATCCTGCTCGTCAGCAACAACGCGGCGACACCGGAGACCACGACCGCGCTCGACGCGATGCCGGGCTTCGACCGGCTGCGCGGCCGGTTCGACGACGTACGCTCCTGGAACGAGGCCGTCCATCCCTTCCACCCCGGCGGCTGGGCCCCGCGCGGCGACGACGTCGTGCTGTGGGAGCGGTACGTGCGGCTGCTCTGGGACCTCGGCGACGACGACATCGAGCTGGCCGTCGAGTCGATCCAGGTCAACCCGGCGCTGGCGCTCGCGCAGATCTTCACCGGCGCCCCCGTGGACGTCTACGCCGACGGCCTGATGAGCTACGGCCCCACCCGCAACAAGATCGACCCCCTGGTCGGCACGCGTGTGCGCCGCCTGCTCCACCTGGACCTGGTGCCGGGGCTCACGCCTCTCCTGCTCACCGAGTTCGGTGTCGCGCCGGAGATCGTGCCGACGGACGCGTTCGTGAAGGTGCTGGCGGAACTGGCCGAAGGGGACGCCGGGCTGGCCGAAGGGGACGCTGGTCTGACGGACGCGGAGCTGCCCGCCGGGCACTCCCCCGCCCTCGTCCTCGGCCAGTACCTCTCCGCCCTGAACATCCTCACCGCCGAGGAAGAGGAGGAGCTGCACATCCGCATGGTGCGCGGCGCCGCCGCTCTCGGCCACACCCACGTGGTGTTCAAGCCGCACCCCACGGCACCCGCCCGCTGGTCGCGCGCCCTGGAGAAGGAAGCCGGGGCGATCGGCGTCGAGCTGACCGTGCTCGACACGCCGGTGCTCGCCGAGGTGCTGTACCAGCGGATGCGGCCCGCGCTGGTCATCGGCTGCTTCTCCACCGCCCTGCTCACCGCGTCCGCGCTCTACGACCTGCCCGTCGCCCGCACCGGCACGGAACTCCTCCTGGAGCGCCTCGCGCCCTACCAGAACAGCAACCGCGTCCCCGTCACGATCGTCGACGCGCTGCTGCCCGACCTGAGCGACCGCACGGCGGTCACCGAGCGGCGCCTGGCCCTGTCCACCGGCGAGCTGACGCACCTCCTCAAGGCCGTCGGCTTCGCGATGCAGCCGCAGATCTACCCGGGCCTGCGCGCCGACGCCGAGCGCTACCTCGCCCGCAACCTCGGCCCCGGCACCTGGCGGTACTTCAAGCGGCGCCGCCTGACCGCGCTCGCCCTGCCCGGCGCACTGCCCTCGCAGCTCGCCTTCATCCCGCGCAACGCGGCGGTGCGGCGGGTGGCGCGGCGGGCCCGCTCGGTGCAGCGCTCGATCAAGCGGACCGCTCTCGGATGACGGCCCCCGCACCGACGCTCCCGGACATACTTCCGGGGGCGGGCACCGGCACGCCCCCGGCCACCATCGTCCCCGCGCGCGCGAAGCCCCGGCTGCGCGCCCTGGACGGACTGCGGCTGATCGCCGCGCTCATGGTCGCCGCCTACCACTACGGCGGCCGTGACGGCGAGATAAGCGAGGCCTGGGGCAGCTCGCCCAAGGTTCAGTTCCCCACCGCGCACGAATGGTTCGCCTACGGCTGCCTCGGCGTCCAGATCTTCTTCGTGATCAGCGGCTTCGTCATCTGCATGAGCGGCTGGGGCAGGCCCCTGCGCTCCTTCTTCGCCTCCCGGGCCTCGCGCCTGCTGCCCTCCTACTGGGCGGCGGTCGTCCTGGTGACGGCGGTCTTCGCACTGCCGGTCGTGGCGTACGAGGCGGTCTCCCCCAGCGACGCGCTGGTGAACCTCACCATGCTCCAGCAGCCGCTGGGCGCGGACCGGGTGCTCGGGGTGTGCTGGACGCTCTGGGCCGAGCTGCGCTTCTACGCGCTGTTCGCCCTCTGCGTGGTGCTGCCCGGCGCGACCCGCGCGCGCGTGGTGCTGTTCTGCGCGGTGTGGACGCTGGCCGCCGCGACGGCGCGGGCCGCGGACGAGCCGCTGCTCGACGTGGTCCTCATGCCGGAGTACGCGCCCTTCTTCATCGGCGGCATCGGCGTCTATCTCATCCACCGCGACCGGCGCGACCTCACGGCGTGGGGCATCACCGGCGTCAGCTGGCTGATCGGCCAGCACTACGCGGTCTCCGGGCTGTGGCACGCGCCGGACCCGGACTCTTTCTCGTACCGCTCCTCGCTCGTGATCATCGCGGTCGTCACGGCGGGCTTCGCGGCGGTGCTGCTGATCGCGCTCGGCCACCTCCACCGGGTGAACTGGCGGTGGCTGACCGTCGCCGGCGCCCTGACGTACCCCTTCTACCTGGTGCACGAGCATCTGGGTTGGGTGACCGTCCGGGCGCTGCACCAGGGCCTCGGCCTGCCGTCGTACGCGACGTTCGGCCTGACCATCGCCGCCATGCTGGCGCTGGCGTGGCTCCTGAACCGGTACGTGGAGGCGTGGCTGACCCCGGCGATCCGCACCGGACTCGGCCGGAGCCTCACTCCCCGGCGGTGACGAGCGTCGCCCCGACGCCCGCCACGACCGCGGCGAGCCCCGCCTCGAAGCCGCGGTCGTGGCCGGTGAACATCTCCTCGCCCGCCGCCGCGGCCAGCGGGTACGCGGCGAGGCGCTCGGCGCGCGCCGCCAGGTCGTAGCCGCCCTCGCCGCGTTCGGGGCCCGGCGCCTGCTCCTCGATGACGTATCCGATGGTGTAGCTGTACACGGTGAACCAGGCGCGCGCGGCGGCGCCCGGCGTGAATCCCGCCTCGACGAGCGTGCGCAGGAAGGCCTCCAGGGGGGCCGCGTACGACAGGTCCGTGTAGTGGGTGCCGCTGAACACCTTGGCGCCGTCGCGGTAGCGCAGCAGATGACCGCGGAGTGCCCGCATCGCGCCGGTGACGACCTCGCGCCAGTCGGCGGCCGGCGCGGCGGGGAAGTCCTCCGCCATGCGCCGCATCATCTCCGTCGCCATCTCGTCGAGCAGCGCCTGTTTGTCCTTGAAGTGCCAGTACAGGGCGGGCGCCTTCACGTCGGGATCGCTTGACCTCAAGCGGAGTTGAGGTTCTACCTTCGCCTCCATGACGACCTTCACGTACTCACACAGCGACGAAGACCTGCTCAACCAGCCCATCGGCTACTGGGGTTCGGCCGCGGGGGCGGCCGTGGTTCACCACATCCGCACCGCCCTCGCCGAACTCGGCCTCACCCAGCCCCAGTGGTGGGTCCTCAACCAGCTCGTGGACGCGCCGCCGGAGGGCCGGGACCGCGACGAGGTCGTGGCCGTCCTGCGGGGCTACCTCGACACCGGCGAGAGCGCCCTGCGGCACAACATCGGCGCGCTGCACGACCGCGGACTGGTCACCGAGGACGCGGCGGGCCGCATCGCCCTCACGAAAACCGGCCGCGACCTGCGGGAGCATGTGGCCGGGCGGCAGCGGGGCGTCCTCGCGGAGATCCGGGAGGGCATCACGGACGAGGAGTACGTCCTCACGCTGAAGGTCCTCCAGCGGATGATCCACAACGTGGGCGGCACGGCCTGGCACCACTGAGCGGCGGCCCCGCCCTCGCGTCCCGCCGGTCTCAGACGCTGCTGAGCGACAGCTTCACCGCGAAGCCGAGGAAGAGCGCGCCCGCCGCCGAAGTGGCCCCCGCCGAGAGCCGCTTGCGGCGCCGGAAGGCGGCCGCGAGCCTGGTGCCGCCGAAGATCAGGGCGGTGAGGTAGAGGAAGCTCGCGGCCTGCGCGAGGGCGCCGAGCACGACGAAGGAGAGGGCCGGGTAGGCGTAGCCGGGGTCGACGAACTGCACGAAGAAGGCGATGAAGAAGAGGATCGCCTTCGGATTGAGCAGGCTGATCACGAGCGCCCTGCGGAACGGCCGCTCCCCGGCGCCCTCGCCCTCGCCGCCCTCCTGGCCGCCCTGCGCCGCCCGTTCGTGCCGCGCCCGCCACATCGCGACGGCGGCCCGCAGCATCCCGAACGCGAGCCAGCTCAGATACCCGGCACCGGCGTACTTCACGATCCCGAAGAGCAGCGCGTTGGCCTGGAGCAGCGACGCCACGCCGGCCGCCGACAGCGTCATCAGCACGGCGTCGCCGCACCAGACGCCCGCGGCGGCGGTGTATCCGGTGCGCACGCCCCGGCGCGCGGCCACGGAGAGCACGTACAGCGAGTTCGGGCCCGGCAGCAGAACGATCAGGACGAGGCCCGCGAGATAGGTCGGCAGATCGGTGACACCCAGCATGGGCGGAGTGTCGCACAGGCGTGCGGTCCCGGGGGAGTATGTCCGGGTAACGGACGGCCTTACGCCGCACGGCGTACGCGCCGCCTCGCGGGCCGTTTCTGACCAAGCCGCCTCGCGGGCCGTTCCTAGAAGGCGTCCACCGGGACGTACGTGCCCCACACCTCCCGCAGCGCGCCGCACACCTCCCCCACGGTGGCCCGGGCCCGCAGGGCGTCCTTCATCGGGGGGAGGACGTTGGTCTCGCCCTTGGCCGCCTCCTTCAGCGCGCCGAGGGCCGTGTCCACCGCCTGCTGGTCGCGGGTCGCGCGCAGGCGGGCGAGGCGGGCGGTCTGCTGGGCCTCGATGGCGGGGTCGACGCGCAGCGGCTCGTAGGCCTCCTCCTCGTCGAGCTGGAAGCGGTTGACGCCGACGACCACGCGCTCGCCGCTGTCCGTCTCGCGGGCGATGCGGTAGGCGTTCCGCTCGATCTCCCCTTTCTGGAACCCCCGTTCGATGGCGCGCACCGCGCCGCCCATGTCCTCGACGCGCTCCATGAGCCGCAGGGCCGCCGCCTCCACGTCGTCCGTCATGCTCTCGATGACGTACGAACCCGCGAAGGGGTCGACGGTGGCGGTCACGTCGGTCTCGTACGCGAGGACCTGCTGTGTGCGCAGGGCCAGGCGGGCCGAGGTGGCGGTGGGGAGCGCGATCGCCTCGTCGAAGGAGTTGGTGTGCAGCGACTGCGTGCCGCCGAGCACCGCGCCCAGGCCCTGGACGGCGACCCTGACGAGGTTCACCTCCGGCTGCTGCGCGGTGAGCTGCACCCCGGCCGTCTGCGTGTGGAAGCGGAGCATCAGGGACTTCGGGTTCCGCGCGCCGAACTCCTCCCGCATGACGCGGGCCCAGATGCGCCGCGCGGCACGGAACTTCGCGACCTCCTCCAGGATCGTCGTACGCGCCACGAAGAAGAAGGACAGGCGCGGCGCGAAGTCGTCCACGTCCATGCCCGCCGCGACCGCCGTACGGACGTACTCGATGCCGTCCGCGAGGGTGAAGGCGATCTCCTGCGCGGGCGAGGCGCCCGCCTCCGCCATGTGGTAGCCGGAGATCGAAATGGTGTTCCACCGCGGGATGTGCGCCTTGCAGTACTGGAAGATGTCCGCCGTCAGCCGCAGGGAGGGCTGGGGCGGGAAGATGTACGTGCCGCGCGCGATGTACTCCTTCAGGACATCGTTCTGGATCGTGCCGGTCAGCCGGTCCGCGGCGACGCCCTGCTCCTCGGCCACCAGTTGGTACAGAAGGAGCAATACCGCGGCGGGCGCGTTGATCGTCATCGACGTGGAGACCTCGTCCAGCGGGATGCCGTCGAACAGCACCCGCATGTCCTCGATCGAGTCGATCGCCACCCCCACCTTGCCGACCTCGCCGTGCGCGAGGGGCGCGTCGGAGTCATGGCCCATCTGCGTCGGCAGATCGAAGGCGACCGACAGGCCGGTCGTGCCGTGGGCGATCAGCTGCCGGTAGCGGGCGTTGGACTCGACGGCCGTGCCGAAGCCCGCGTACTGGCGCATCGTCCAGGGGCGGCCCGTGTACATCGACGGGTAGACGCCGCGCGTGAAGGGGTACGCGCCGGGGGCGCCGAGCTTCTCCTCCGGGTCCCACTCCGCCAGGGACTCGGGGCCGTACACGGGCTCGATGGGCAGTCCGGATTCCGACTCGTGTGTCATACCTTCAGCTTGCGCCCGGCTCACCGAGGCGTCACGCGCGCCGAACCGGGAAACACTTCCAGAAGTGTTGTCCACAGGCTCGGAGAGGTGTGATGGGCAAGGGCGTGATGTCGGTGGGGGCCGTGACGGTGCTGGCACTGGTCGCGGGGTGCAAGACGGTGGAGGTCGGCAGCGACGGGGCGCGGCCGGGCGAGCGGGAACCGAGGAGCGCGGGCCTTGCGCCGGGCGCGCCGCCGGCGCGGACTCCCGCGGCGGGTCAGGCCCCGCGGCCG
>RBWT01000279.1 GCA_004010275.1 Streptomyces huasconensis | reverse complement strand
GCGGGGCGTCTCCGGCGTATGGAAGGACCTCACCGACAACGTCAACTTCATGGCCGACAACCTCACGTCGCAGGTCCGCAACATCGCGCTGGTCTCGACGGCCGTCGCCCAGGGCGATCTCGGCAAGAAGATCACGGTGGAGGCGAAGGGCGAGATCCTGGAGCTGAAGACGACGATCAACACGATGGTCGACCAGCTCTCCGCCTTCGCCGACGAGGTCACCCGCGTCGCCCGCGAGGTCGGCACCGAGGGCAACCTCGGCGGACGGGCCCAGGTGCGGGGCGTCTCCGGCGTATGGAAGGACCTCACCGACAACGTCAACTTCATGGCCTCGAACCTCACCTCGCAGGTCCGCAACATCGCCCAGGTCACCACCGCCGTCGCCAACGGCGACCTCTCCAAGAAGATCACCGTGTCCGCGCGCGGCGAGATCCTGGAGCTGAAGGACACCGTCAACACCATGGTCGAGCAGTTGCGCGCCTTCGCCGACGAGGTGACGCGCGTGGCCCGCGAGGTCGGCACGGACGGGCGGCTCGGGGGCGCGCGCAGGTGCTCGGCGTGTCGGGGGTCTGGAAGGACCTCACCGACAACGTCAACTACATGGCCGACAACCTCACCGGGCAGGTCCGCAACATCGCGCAGGTCGCGACCGCCGTCGCCCAGGGCGACCTGTCCAAGAAGATCGACGTGCCGCGCGCGGCGAGATCCTGGAGCTGAAGACACCATCAACACCATGGTGGACACGCTGTCGTCGTTCTCCTCCGAAGTCACGCGCGTGGCCCGCGAGGTGGGCTGCGAGGGCCAGTTGGGCGGTCAGGCCCGGGTCGAGGGCGTCTACGGCACGTGGAAGCGGCTGACGACGAACGTGAACGAGCTGGCGCTGAACCTCACCACCCAGGTCCGCGCCATCGCCGAGGTGGCGTCGGCCGTGGCGCAGGGCGACATGACCCGCGCCATCACCGTCGAGACGCGCGGCGAGGTCTCGGAGCTGAAGGACAACATCAACCTCATGGTCTCCAACCTCCGCGAGACCACCCGCGCCAAGGACTGGCTGGAGTCCAACCTCGCCCGGCTGGCCGGTCTGATGCAGGGCCACCGGGACCTGATGGAGGTCGCCGATCTGATCCTGCGCGAGCTGACGCCGCTGGTCAACGCGCAGTACGGCGCCTTCTTCCTGGCCGACCCGGACACCGCCGACGGCCCGGCGCCCACGCGGGTCACCGCGAAGGGCCTCGCCTTCATCGCGGGCTACGGCGCGGCCCAGGGCTCGGTCGTCGACACGGGCGGGATGCCCGCGCAGGGCCTGGTGCGCCAGGCGGCCCAGGAGAAGAAGCGCATCCTGGTGGAGGAGGTGCCGCCGGACTACATCAAGATCCACTCGGGGCTCGGCGACGCGGCGCCCGCCACGGTCGTCATCATCCCGATCCTTTTCGAGGACAAGCTGCTCGGCGTGATCGAACTGGCGACGTTCTCGCGGTTCTCCGACGTCCACCTGGCCTTCTTCGACCAGTTCGTGAACACCATCGGCGTCGCGATCAACACCATCATCGCCAACTCCCGTACGGAGTCACTGCTCGGCGAGTCCCAGCGCCTGGCCACCCAGCTCCAGGAGCGGTCGGACGAACTCCAGCGCCAGCAGGCCGAGTTGCGCCGCTCGAACGCACAGCTGGAGGAGAAGGCCGCCCTGCTCGCCACCAGCTCGCAGTACAAGTCGGAGTTCCTCGCGAACATGTCGCACGAGCTGCGCACGCCGCTGAACTCCCTGCTGATCCTGGCCCGGCTGCTCTCCGACAACCCGGACGGACACCTCTCCGACCAGGAGGTGCAGTTCGCGACGACGATCCACCGCTCGGGCTCTGACCTCCTCCAGCTCATCAACGACATCCTGGACCTGTCGAAGATCGAGGCCGGCCGGATGGACGTACGCCCCAAGAGGCTGCCGCTGATCAAGGTCCTCGAATACGTCCACGCGACGTTCCGCCCGCTCACCCTCGACCGGGGCCTCACCTTCGAGGTGTCGGTCGGCGACGACGTGCCGCGCGAGATGTTCTCGGACGAGCAGCGCCTCCAGCAGATCCTGCGCAACCTCCTGTCGAACGCCGTCAAGTTCACCTCGTCGGGCGGCGTCGAGCTACGGGTCAGCCGCGTCGCCGACACCTCGGCCGACCGGGAGGCCCACGACCACGCCGACCTGCTCTGCTTCGCGGTCAGCGACACCGGCATCGGCATCCCGGCGGAGCAGCTCCCGGTGATCTTCGAGGCGTTCCAGCAGGCGGACGGCACCACCAACCGCAAGTACGGCGGCACCGGCCTCGGCCTCTCCATCAGCCGCGAGATCGCGGGCCTGCTCGGCGGCCGCATCACCGCCGAGAGCCGCCCCGGCGAGGGCTCCACCTTCTCGCTGTACGTCCCCGTGGTGCACCCGGGCCACGGCGCGGCCGCCGTCGCGTACGCCGCGTCGCACAGCCGGCAGCTGCCCCAGCCCCAGGAACACGCCGCGCTGCGGCCGCACACCACCCTCGAAGCGGACGACAGCCGGCCGATGCCCGCCAAGCTGGAGGAGTGGAAGCGAGGCCGCGCCGGCCGCCTGCTGCCCGGCCGCAAGGTGCTGATCGTCGACGACGACGTCCGCAACGTCTTCGCCCTCACGCACGTGCTCAGCCGCGTCGGCATGCCCGTCCTGTACGCGGAGAACGGCCGCGAGGGCATCGAGACCCTGGAGCGCAACCCCGACGTCGACCTCGTCCTGATGGACATCATGATGCCGGAGATGGACGGCTACGAAACCATGGCCGCCATCCGCCGCAACCCCCGCTGGCAGGGCCTGCCCATCGTCGCCCTCACCGCGAAGGCCATGCCCGGGGACCGCGAGGAGGCCATCTCCCGGGGCGCCGCCGACTACGTGCCCAAGCCCGTGGACGTGGACCAGCTCCTGGGTGTCGTCTGCGCCCTCCTCGATCCCGAGGGCACACCGGGAGAGCGCCCCGGGCTCCCCCGCACATCACCGGCCACCGATTGAGGCAGCGCCTTCACGGCCCCGCGTCGCCCGGTGCCGTCAGGCATGCCTCCCGGCCCGGCGGGCGGCTACGCCTCGCGCGAGCCCGCGTACATCTCGTCGATCAGGTGCTTGTACTCCCGCTCGACGACCGGCCGCTTGAGCTTCAGGCTGGGCGTCAGCTCGCCGTGCTCGACGTCCAGGTCGCGCGGCAGGAGGCGGAACTTCTTGATGGTCTGCCAGCGCTGGAGGCCTTCGTTGAGCTGCCGCACATGGCCCTCGATCAGCTCGACCGTGGCGGGGGCGGCGACGACCTCGGCGTAGGACTTGCCGCCCAGGCCGTTCTCTTCGGCCCAGGCGAGGATCGCCGGCTCGTCGAGGGAGATCAGCGCGGTGCAGAAGTTCTTGTCGGCGCCGTGCACCAGGATGTTCGAGACGTACGGACACACCGCCTTGAACTGGCCCTCGACCTCGGCGGGCGCGATGTACTTGCCGCCGGACGTCTTGATCAGGTCCTTCTTGCGGTCGGTGATCCGCAGATAGCCGTCGACCGACAGCTCACCGATGTCCCCGGTGTGGAACCAGCCGTCCGACTCGAGCACCTCGGCCGTCTTCTCCGGCAGGCCGTGGTAGCCCTCCATGATGCCGGGGCCGCGCAGCAGGATCTCGCCGTCGTCCGCGATGCGCACCTCGGTGCCGGGCAGCGGCTTGCCGACGGTGCCGGTGCGGTAGGCCTCGCCGGGGTTGACGAAGGAGGCGGCGGAGGACTCGGTCAGGCCGTACCCCTCCAGGATGTGGATGCCGGCGCCCGCGAAGAAGTACCCGATGTCGGGCGCGAGCGCGGCCGAGCCGGAGATGGCTGCGCGCAGCCGCCCGCCGAAGGCCTCGCGCAGCTTGGCGTAGACGAGCGAGTCGGCGACCTTGTGCTTGGCGCGCAGCCCGAAGGGCACGGAGGCGTTGCCGGTCCTGCGGAAGTTGTCCTGGCTGACCTTCGCGTACTCGCGGGAGATCTCGGCGGCCCACAGGAAGATCTTGTACTTGGCTCCGCCGCCGGCCCGGGCCTTGGCCGCGACGCCGTTGTAGACCTTCTCGAAGATGCGGGGCACGGCGGCCATGTACGTCGGCTGCACCACCGGCAGGTTCTCGATGATCTTGTCGACGCGGCCGTCGACGGCGGTGACGTGCCCCAGCTCGATCTGCCCGGAGGTCAGCACCTTGCCGAAGACGTGTGCGAGCGGCAGCCACAGGTACTGCACGTCGTCGGCGCTGAGCAGGCCGGTCGACGCGATGGCCTTCGCCATGTACGACCAGTTGTCGTGCGGGAGCCGCACACCCTTGGGCCGGCCGGTGGTGCCGGAGGTGTAGATGAGCGTCGCGAGCTGGTCCGCGGTGATCGCCGCGACGCGGTCCTTGACAAGCGCGGGGTTCTGCTCCAGGTAGGCGGCGCCGCGGGCCTCCAGCTCGGCGAGCGTGAGCACCCAGCCCTCGGGGTCGCCCTCGGCGGCGGACGCGCCCTCGGCGTCGATGACGACGACGTGCCGCAGCGCGGGCAGCTCGGCGCGCTTCGCGCGGGCCTTGGCGAGCTGCGCGGCGTCCTCGGCGATCAGCACCCGGCTGTCGGAGTCGGCCACGATGTACGCGGACTCCTCGCGTTGGTCTGCGGGTAGACGGTCGTGGTGGCCGCGCCCGCGCACATGATGCCGAGGTCGGCGAGAATCCACTCGACCCGCGTGGAGGAGGCGAGGGCGACCCGGTCCTCCGGCTGCAGCCCGAGTTCGATCAGCCCGGCGGCGATGGCGAAGACGCGGTCGGCGGCCTGCGCCCAGCTGAGCGCCTTCCAGTCGTCGGGGCCCTCTCCGGAGGCCGCCGGGACGGGGTAGCGGTAGGCCTCGGCGTCCGGCGTGGCGGCCACGCGCTCCAGGAGGAGGTGCGCCACGGAAGGCGGACGGTTCTCGATCAAGGTCTGTGTGTCGCTCATCTGTGTGTCGCTCACGACATCCTCCGGGGCCCACGACGGTGCGGCGATCTTGCTGGCGGCTGCTTCTGCCTTCTGTTCTGCTTCTTACATCCCTGTCGGCTACTTGTTTAACTTGTGAGTAACCTACGAGTGGTGATCAGAGTAGAGCGCGGATGCCCGGTGCGTAAGGGGCTGCTGCCTGTCACTTCCTCCAGACACCCAAACGGAACGCGCCCACGCGCCGAACGCGCCGCGGGCCCGGCGCTGGTGTGCGCCGGGCCGCGTGGCAGCGGCCGGTCGACGGCCGCGGAGGCTACTTCTTCGCCTTGCCGCCGCCGCTGTCGTCGCTGGACAGCACCGCGATGAAAGCCTCCTGCGGGACCTCCACGGAGCCGACCATCTTCATCCGCTTCTTGCCTTCCTTCTGCTTCTCCAGCAGCTTCCGCTTACGGGAGATGTCACCGCCGTAGCACTTGGCGAGGACGTCCTTGCGGATGGCGCGGATCGTCTCGCGGGCGATCACCCGGGAGCCGATCGCGGCCTGCACGGGCACCTCGAAGGCCTGCCGCGGGATCAGCTCGCGCAGCTTGGCGACGAGCCGCACGCCGTACGCGTACGCCTGGTCCTTGTGCGTCACGGCGGAGAAGGCGTCGACCTTGTCGCCGTGGAGCAGGATGTCGACCTTGACGAGCTGCGCGGACTGCTCGCCGGTGGGCTCGTAGTCCAGCGAGGCGTAGCCGCGGGTCTTGGACTTCAGCTGGTCGAAGAAGTCGAAGACGATCTCCGCGAGCGGCAGGGTGTAGCGGATCTCGACGCGGTCCTCGGAGAGGTAGTCCATGCCGAGCAGGACGCCGCGCCGGTTCTGGCACAGCTCCATGATCGAGCCGATGAACTCGCTGGGCGCGAGGATCGTGGCGCGCACGACCGGCTCGAAGACCTGGTCGATCTTGCCCTCGGGGAATTCGCTCGGGTTGGTGACCGTGTGCTCGCTGCCGTCCTCCATGATCACGCGGTAGACCACGTTGGGGGCGGTGGCGATCAGGTCGAGCCCGAACTCGCGCTCGAGCCGCTCGCGGATCACGTCGAGGTGCAGCAGCCCGAGGAAGCCGACGCGGAAGCCGAAGCCGAGGGCGGCCGAGGTCTCCGGCTCGTACACCAGCGCGGCGTCGTTGAGCTGGAGCTTGTCCAGGGCCTCGCGCAGGTCCGGGTATTCCGAGCCGTCCAGCGGATACAGACCCGAGAACACCATCGGCTTGGGGTCCTTGTACCCGCCGAGGGCCTCGGTCGCGCCCTTGTGCAGGGAGGTGATCGTGTCACCGACCTTGGACTGACGGACGTCCTTCACGCCGGTGATGATGTAGCCCACCTCGCCGACGCCGATGCCGTCGGCCGGGGTCATCTCGGGGGACGACACACCGATCTCGAGCAGCTCGTGCGTGGCCCCGGTGGACATCATCCGGATGCGCTCACGCTTGTTGAGCTGGCCGTCGACGACTCGTACGTACGTCACGACGCCGCGGTAGGAGTCGTAGACCGAGTCGAAGATCATCGCGCGCGCGGGGGCGTCCGCGACGCCGACCGGCGGCGGGATCTCGGCGACGACCCTGTCGAGCAGCGCCTCGACGCCCATGCCGGTCTTCGCGGAGACCTTTAGCACGTCCTCGGGGTCGCAGCCGATGAGGTTGGCCAGCTCCTCGGAGAACTTCTCCGGCTGGGCGGCCGGCAGGTCGATCTTGTTGAGGACGGGGACGATCTTGAGGTCGTTCTCCATCGCCAGGTAGAGGTTGGCGAGAGTCTGCGCCTCGATGCCCTGGGCCGCGTCGACCAGGAGGATCGTGCCCTCACAGGCCGCGAGCGAACGCGAGACTTCGTACGTGAAGTCGACGTGGCCCGGGGTGTCGATCATGTTGAGGATGTGGGTACTGCCCTGGTCCGGGCCCTCGTTCGGGGCCCAGGGCAGACGCACCGCCTGGGACTTGATCGTGATGCCGCGCTCGCGCTCGATGTCCATGCGGTCGAGGTACTGAGCACGCATCTGCCGCTGCTCCACCACCCCGGTGAGCTGGAGCATGCGGTCGGCGAGCGTGGACTTGCCGTGGTCGATGTGCGCGATGATGCAGAAATTGCGGATCAGAGCCGGGTCGGTACGGCTCGGCTCGGGCACATTGTTAGGGGTCGCGGGCACGCAGGGTCCTGTCTCTTGAGGCGCCTGTAGCCTCGGGTCGGATCTATACGTAGCTTCCATGGTCCCATGGGTGGCGCACTGCGCTCGGTTTGGGCCGCTCCGAGGTGGGCTGGTACCATGGACAGCTGTGTCTCGTAGCCCTCTCAAGCGTCGAGGCGCGTGTCATAACACTCATCTGCAGTACCTCTGCAGTACCTGAACCTGAAAAGGCTCTTTCGTGGCGAACATCAAGTCCCAG
>RBWT01000278.1 GCA_004010275.1 Streptomyces huasconensis | reverse complement strand
GGCCCCTTAAGGGGCGCGGGGAATGGCGCGAGCAACCACGATGCGCCCGCACCCGCGAACCCCACCCGCACCCGGCAGACGCAACCGCGCCCGAACGAAACGTCAGCTCGTGGGGACCGGGGTCGGCAACCCCCGTACCGCCCCCAGCACCTCCTCCACCGAGATCCGCAGCAACCGCCGATCCGGGCGCGCCCATGCGCGTCGCCCGGTCTGGGCGTGCCGCCGGTGCCGTCCGGGTGCCACAGCACCCGGTGCCGTGCGTCCGGTGGTGGTCCCCACAGGCGCGGTGCCACGGGGCCGAACAGGACGACCGACGGAGTCCCGAGCGCCGTCGCCAGGTGGGCGAGCCCCGTGTCCCCCACGATCACGCACCGCGCGGACGCCACCAGGGCCGTCAGCCGGTCGAACGGCACGTCCCGCGCGCCGCCCAGCACGGCGTCCGCCGGCAGCCCGGCCCCCGTCGCCACGCGGCGCGCGGTGGCCTCCTCCCCCGCCCCCGCCGTGACGACGATCTGGTGACCGTCAGCAGCCAGCTCCCGCGCCACGGCGGCGAACCGCTCCGGTGGCCAGCGGCGGGCCCCGGCGTCGGCCCCGGGGTGGACGACGACCGCGCCGGGCGCCAGGGAGGGCGTGGACGGCACCGGGATGCGCAAGTCCGCGGGGTCTGCCGGGACGCCGTACCAGGAGAGCAGGCGGCACCACCGCTCCCGCTCGTGCTCGTCGTCCCGCCAGGCGGGGCCCTCGATGTCGGGGGTGCCCGGATGCGCGTACGCCATGAGGCGCCCGGGGCGCAGCCGCTGGAGGAGCAGGTGGCTCGGGGGGCCGTTGCCGTGCAGGTCCACGGCGAGGTCCGGTGGCGGTCCCGTCCAAGGCAGGTCGTCCGGCACCGCCCGGCCGGGGGCCGACGCGGGCAGCAGCCGGTCCACGAGGCCGGTCGCGGCGGCGGGCGCGGCCAGCCTCTCGGGCGCCCGCCAGCACGCTCTCGTGGTCCGGCAGCCGACGCCGCAGGCGCGCAGCGCGGGTACGGCGGTCAGCAGGTCCCCGAGGCCGAGCGCCCGCAGCACCAGCGCCCGGGGGCGGACCCCCGCCGCCTCGCTCACGACGGCGCGCGACGGCCGCGGCGGCCCGGCGCGCCAGCAGGGTGGTGGAGCGGCCGTCGAGGTAGGGCAGGACGACCGCCTGGCCAGCCCCACGCGTGCAGCGCCTGCGCCTCGGGCAGGTCCTGGACGGAGTAGTCGCCGCCCTTGACCCACACGTCGGGCCGCAGCCTGTTCAGCAGTTCCTGCGGGGTGTCCTCCTCGAAGACGGCGACGGCGTCGACGCTGCCGAGTGCCTCCAGGACCCGTACGCGGTCCGCCTGTTGGTTGAGCGGGCGGCCGGGGCCCTTGCGGCGGGTCAGGGACGCGTCGGAGTTGAGGCACACGATCAGCAGTCCGCCGATGCGCCGGGCGCTCTCCAGGAGGCCGACGTGGCCGGCGTGCAGCAGGTCGAAGCAGCCGCCGGTGGCCACCACCGTGCCGCCGCGGGCCCGCACCCGTTCCGCGAGGGCGAACGCGTCGGTGCCCGGCGTCTCCTCCGGGCCCGCAGGCGGCCGTCGTCCGCCACCAGCGCCGGGTTCGTGGCGCCGCCCGCCGACACGAACGCGGCGGCCTCGGCCACCGCCCGCTGGAGCGCCTCCTCCGGAAGCGAGCCGTCCGCGAGGGCCGCGGCCGTCGTCGCGGCGAAGCAGTCTCCCGCACCGCACGGGTCTCCGGTGGCGTGGTACGGCGACGGGATGAGCATCGGCGTACCGGAACCGGGCCGGGTCAGCAGGACGCCGCGCTCGCCCAGGGTCACGGCGACACCGGCGGCCCGCCAGCGGTCGGCCAGCTCCGCGCCCCGCTCGGCGTACGAACGCAAGGTCTCGCCGTCGCCCGGGCACAGGGCGCGGGTCTCCGCCGCGTTGGGGGTGACGAGCCGGGCGCCGGGTACGGGGGTGTCGCCCTTGGGATGCGGGTCCCAGACCAGGGGGATGCGCGGGGTGACGGCCGCCAGGTGCTCGCGTACGGCACTCTGCCGTGTGCCGGCCGTAGTCGGCGACGAGGACGGCGTGGGCCTGGGCCAGCGCGTCGCGCACGCGCGGTGGGGCTCGCCCGGTGTGCCGCCGCCCCGGTCGATGCGGACCAGGGGGCGCCCGGAGGCCATGACGCGGGTCTTCACGGGCAGGGTGCCGTCGAGCGGCAGCTCCACCAGCCGTACGCGGCCCTTCAGTTCGCGGCGGACGGCTTCGCTCGCGGGGTCGTCGCCGAGCGCGGTCACGAGGATCACCTCGCGGCCGCCGCGGGCCTCGAGCGCGGCGGCGAGCCCCGCGCCGCCGGGGGTGGCGGCGGTCGGCGGTCACGTCGACGACCGGGGCGGGGGCGTCCGGGGAGAGCCGGGTGGCGACCCCTTCGATCGTCCTCGTCGAGCCAGTACGTCTCCGACGACGACCGCGGTTTCGGTCCGGTCACGGCGTCCTCCCGTTGACGGGGACCGCGGCGGGCGGCGCGGTCCGGGTGACGGTGGCGGGCACCGGGGCGGGGCGCTCGGTGAGGGCCGCGTCGAAGGCCTCGCAGAGCAGGTGGACGGCGACGCGGTGCGCCTCCTGCACGGTCGCCGTGGTCTCGCCGTCGACGTACACCCGTTCGTCGGCGCTTCGCCGAGGGGGTTGGGGCCCGGCCCGGTGAGCGCCCAGACGCGCAGCCCGGCGGCGCGGCCCGCGACGGCGGCGGTGATCAGGTTGGCGCTGCGGCCCGAGGTGGAGAGCAGGATCAGGATGTCGCCGGGCCGGCCGTGCGCGGAGACCTGCCGGGCGAAGACGTGGTCGAAGCCGTAGTCGTTGCCGATGGCGGTCATGCTGGACGTCTCCGCGTGCAGGGAGATGGCCGAGTACGCCGGCCGCTCCTGCCGGTAGCGGCCCACGAGTTCCGCGGTGAGGTGCTGGGCCTGGGCGGCGCTGCCCCCGTTGCCCGCGGCCAGCAGACGGCTGCCGGCGGGCAGGGCGGCGGCGAGCCGGCCGCCCCACTCCGCGATCCGGCCGAGGCTGTCCCGGCGCAGTCGGCGCAGGGCGTGTTCCAGTGACCGGCAGGTGCAGATGTGCGGCATCGAGTGCAGGGTGTTCGGTCATGCTGATCGGGCTGCCGCGCGTCCCTGGGGACGGCGACGGGCCCGCACCTCCTTCGGATGTCTCAGATGTCGTGCTTCCGCGGCCGGCCGGGGACGGGGGCGGGCGGGCTCCCCGGTGGCCCGGGTCGCGGGCGGGGCGCGGGGTCACACCACCCCCGCCCCCGTGGCGACGGGCTGCGTTCTCCAGGACGTCGCGTACGCCGCCTCGGTCGCCGCCGCGACCCGCCCCCAGCCGAACCGGCGCAGGGTCCGGCGGCGCCCGCCTCGCCGCAGGCCTCGCGGGCGGTGGGGTCGGCGAGGAGTTCGGCGACGGCGGCGGCGAGCGCCTCGGGGTCGCGGGGCGGCACCAGGCGGCCGGTCGCCGGGTCGGCCACCGTGTCCAGCTGGCCGCCCACGCGCTGGCGACGATCGGGCCTGCCGCAGGCCATGGCCTCCAGCGGGACGATGCCGAACGGCTCGTAGTCCGCGGGGCACAGCACCACGTCGGCGGCGCGCAGCAGCGCGGCACGTCGGTGCTCGGGACGCCGCCGGTGAAGCGGACCCGGTCGGCGACGCCCGCCTCACGGGCGAGCGCGCGCAGCCGCCGGACCTCCGGGTCCTCGTCGAGCCGGTCGGCGGGCGGGCCGCCGACCACGACCAGCTCCGTCTCGGGCAGGCGCGCGAGCGCGGCGATGGAGACCGCGGCGCCCTTGCGCGGGACGAGGCGGCCCAGCTGGAGCAGTTGGTACCGCTGGGTGCCGCGCTCGGCGACCGGTCCGCGCGGGGTGAACAGTTCGGTGTCGACCCCGCACGGCACGATGCCCGCCTTGATGGCGGGGATGCCCATCCTGCCCAGCTCGACGACCTCGTCGCGGCAGGTGGCGATGACCCGGTCGCAGCCGAACCCCACCTCGGTCTCCAGGGCGATCCGCTGCGGCGGGCTGGGGTCGGCGAGCTGCTGATGGCGCCGCTTCACGGTGCCGAGCGCGTGATACGTGTGCAGGAGCGGCAGCCCCAGTTCACGCGTGGCCCACAGGGAGGCGAGCCCCGACATCCAGAAGTGCGAGTGCACCAGATCGGGCGGGCGGCCGCGCCAGGTGCGGGCGAGGTAGCGGCCGAAGGCGCCCATGTGGGGCAGCAGTTCGTCCTTGGGGATCTGCTCGGGCGGGCCCGCGGGCACGTGGTGCACCGCCACCCCGTCGCGCAGCGGCACCTGTTCGGGGAGGTCGCGTGCGTCGCGGCGGGTGTAGACGGTGACGCGGTGGCCGCGGTCGGCGAGGGCTCCGGCGAGGCAGGCGACGTGCACGTTCTGGCCGCCCGCGTCGACGCCGCCGAGTGCGGCGAGCGGACTCGCGTGCTCGGAGACGAGGGCGATGGACAGCCTTCCGGAGCCGAAGGCGCCCGGAGAGCCGAGCGAGCCGGCGGGGCGAAGAGAGTGGGTCATGAGCACGCCTCCGTCATCACGCGCTCCCAGTCGTGGAGGAAGCGCTTGAGTCCGTACCGTTCGAGAGCGGCCTGGCGGGCGCGGGCCCCGTCCTCGGCCGCGGCCTCCGGTTCCTCCAGGTAGCGCCGGGCGGCCCGCGCCAAAACCTCCGGTCGGGTCGACAGGGTTCCCGCGCCGGGCGGGACGGCCTCGACGGCCTCCGTGGTGGCGAGCGCCACGACGGGCATGCCCAGGTGCATGGCTTCGAGGAGGGAGAGGCCGAGGGAGGTCCAGCGGATCGGGTGCAGATACAGGCGCCGCTCCGCGAGCGCGCCGTGCAGTTCGCCCTGCGGCAGGTCGGCGGCGCGGCACCGGTCCTCGGGGAGGCCGAGGTGCGCGGCGAGCCCTTCGGTGCGCATGCCGAAGACGTCCAGCGGGGCCGCCTCGCTCAGGGCGGGCAGCAGGTCGGTGCCGGTGTGACGGCCGCGGCGCACCGGTTCGTTGACGACGACGGCGGCGCGGGCGAGGCGTCCGGTGTAGCGGTGCCCGGGGTCGACGATGCCGTGTTCGATGACCTCGGTGCGGGTGCTGCCGCAGTCCCAGAACAGCCGGTTGAAGTGGGTGACGTGGACGAGCGTCAGGTCGTCGCGGTCCGCGTACGGGTGCCGGGTGTCGGGGACGTCGCCGTCCGGCGCGTTGTGCTCCAGGTAGACGGCGGGCACGTCCCGCCCGGGGCGGCGGCCGCCGAGCCAGCGTTCGGCCAGCTCCGCTTCGTGGGGGCGCTGGAGGACGACCAGGTCCACGTCGGCGTCCCGCAGCTGCTCCGGTGTCAGCTCGCGCACCGACGCGGGCCAGGTGAAGGTTTGGGCCCGTCCGAGTCCGTCGGGGCCGCGGTCCGGTGTGACGGGAACGAGGTAGGTGTGGGGGCCCTGGACGAACGCGGTCGTCCAGGAGCCGTGCACATGCCACAGCAGGATGTTCATACGCTTGCTCCTCGTTCCGTCCCGGGCGTGCGGCCCGGCGCGGTCATCGGATCGGTGGGTGTCGGCGGTCGGGCGCGGCCCGCCGGGCCGGGCGCGCGGTCGGTGAGCGTCGCCACGGCGGCGAGCACCTCGGCGTCGTCGACCCCGTCGAGGCAGGGGTGGCCCGGCAGCGGGCACCGGCGCGCCCGGCTGTCGGCGCACGCCGCGTGCTGGTCGCCCAGGAGGACGTGGGGCACGCCGAGGGCGCCCCAGCGCTCGGCGGCACCACCGGCGCGAAGAGGCAGACGACGGGTGTGCCCACGGCGGCGGCGAGGTGCGTGGGCCCGGTGTTGCCGGCCACCACCGCCTGCGCCCGGGCCATGACACCGGCCAGGCGCCGCAGGTCGGTGGCCCCGCCGAGGTCCAGCGCGTGCCGCCCGGCGACTCGGGCGGTGAGGACGCGCTCGTCCGGGCCGCCGGTGACCACGACCCGGTGGCCGGTGGCGCTGAGGGCCGCCGCGGCGCGCTCGGCCCGCTCGGGGCTCCAGGCGCGCGCGGGGACGGCGGCGCCGGGGTGGAGCACCACGTACGGCTTGCCGCCGGTCAGGGGCAGGGTGTCCGGTGTCGCCTCCACGCGCAGTGCCCCGTCGTCGCCGGGCGGCAGCGCGAAGCCACTGGCCTCGGCGAGGTCGAGGGCGGCCACGGCTTCGTGACGGTGGGGAAGCCGCTGGTGGCGGAGGTCGAGGAGGGTGCCGGGGTAGTCCTCGCTGTCGGCGGCGATCCAGCCGACGCCGCCGAGCTTCAGCAGCAGGGCGACGGGCAGCGGGCTCTGGTGGTACGAGACGAGCACCAGGGCGCGGTCGAACCGGCCCTCCGTGACCTGCGTCAGCAACTGCTGGGTCGCCGTGTGCGAGACGGGCGCCGGTTCGAGCCCCACCCAGGGGGCGTCGTACACGAGGACGTCGTCGACGTGGGCAGCAGCCGGCCCGCTTCCGCGCCCTGCGGACCGCACAGCAGCGCGGTGTAGGAGGAACCGGCCGCCACGGCGCGCACGGCGGGTCCTGCCAGCAGCACGTCGCCCGCGCTGTCCAGGCGTACGACGAGGCTGCGCGGCAGTCGGGAGGCGGTCATCGCTCCTCCACCTCCAGCGGACGGTGGCGTACGTCGCCGGGGTCGGCGCCGAGCGCCAGGCGTACGGCGGTGAGCAGGTCGCGGGCGACGGTGTCGGCGGCCTCGATCTCCTCGGCGATCGTGACGGGGGTGGGGACCAGGACGCCGCGGGCCCCGGCGGCGCGGGCGGCCGTCATGTCGGCCCCGATGTCGCCGATGACGGTGGTCCGCGCGGCCGGGACACCGAGCCGGGCGCAGGCGGCCAGGACCAGGCCCGGTGCCGGTTTGCGGCAGCGGCAGCCGTCGTCCGGGCCGTGCGGGCAGACGGCCCAGACCTGGAACGGCCCGAGGAGTTCGTCCACGCGCCGCCGCACGGCCTCGACCTGGGCGCGGGTCAGCAGGCCCCGGGCGACGCCCGACTGGTTGCTGACGACGCCGACGGGGAGGCCCGCCGCCCGCACGGCGTCGACGGCCTCCCGCGCGCTCGGCATGAGCGGCACCAGCGCGGGGTCGCCGTTGTAGGGCTCGACGACGACGAGGGTGCCCGTCCCGATCGAAGAGGACGGCCGCGGGCAGAGCCCCATCCCGCCCCGGCCGCCACCGCCCGACGGGGCCGTCGGCCAGCCAGGGCCTGTGGTCGGGAGTGGAGACGAGGGGGCTGTTGGAGGCGGGAGCAGAGGAGGCACGGTCGACACCGTGGGGCTCACAGGCACCGCCGACCGGGGTACGGTCGCCACCGCCCCGGCCCGGGCACGGGCTGCCGGACGGCCGGGCCACCGGCCGACCAGG
>RBWT01000277.1 GCA_004010275.1 Streptomyces huasconensis | reverse complement strand
CCGAGCGGTCCGGCCGGTGGCGGGGGTCGCGGCGGCGGGTCCGACGGCCCGGGCGGGGGCGGCCCCGGTGCCGGTCGCGGGGGAGGTCGCCCGTGGTGGAAGTCGGCGCCCCGCGTCGCGGCGATCACCACCGCGGTGGTGGCCGCGGTGATCCTGGCCGTCGTCCTCACCCGCCCCGAGGGCTCGTCGGAGTCGGGCGGCGAGGTCCTCCTCCAGCCCGCGGGCAAGTCGGGGCCCGACCCCTTCACCCAGTCGACGGCCCGCGAGGGCTCCACGCCACCCTCCCCGAGCGAGCTGCCCAGCTCGTCCGCCTCGGCCAACGTGACGCGCGGCGTCGACGGCGGGGCGCCCGGTCTCTACGGCGGGACGCGGAAGGTCGGCAGCTGCGACGTGGAGAAGCAGGTCGGCGCGCTCCAGAAGGACCCGGCGAAGAACAAGGCGTTCGCCTCCGTCCTCGACATCGAACCGTCCGCCGTCCCCCGCTACCTGCGCTCGCTCACGCCCGTGCACCTGCGGCTGGACACCCGCGTGACCAACCACGGCTACCGCGACGGCCGTGCCACCGGCTACCAGGCCGTGCTGCAGGCCGGCACCGCGGTACTGGTCGACGACCACGGCGTGCCGCGGGTGCGCTGCGCCTGCGGCAACCCGCTGCTGCCGCCCGTAGCGCAGAAGAGCACACCGCGGCGGACGGGCGACGCGTGGCCCGGGTACCGGCCCTCGAACGTGGTGGTCGTGGCGCCCGCCACCCAGGTCGTGAACCAGTTCGTCATGTACGACCCGGACAGCGGTGACTGGTTCACCCGGGACAAGGGCGACACGGGCACGGCGACAAGAAGACGAGGCCTCCGGCGACCAGGCCCCCCTCAAGGCACCCGGACACCCCGTCCCCCGACGAGTCGACCTCGACGGCCAGCAGGCCGCCGTCGACGCGCGGTCCCCCGGAGCGCCCCCGGCAGACTCGTGCCCGCCCTCGTCGGTCCTGCCGCCCTCCTCGCCCGCCCCGCAGCCGCCCTCCTCGGCCGAGGAAGAATCGCCCGCGTCCCGAGCCCGTACCCGCCGCCCGTCGTCCCCCGACGGTGGACGGGAGCCCTCGAGCGAGCGGATGTCGCCGGGCCGGCGACAGCGGGACAGTACGCTCCTCGCATGACTGACAATGCGCTGCGTTCCGTCACCGTCGAGCGGGCGGGCCCCGGCCGGTTCACCGCGACCAACGCCCGGGGGAGCACGCTGACCTTCGGCACCGGCGGGGGTGCCGACTTCACGCCGGTCGAGTTGTTCCTCGCGGCGATCGGCGGTTGCAGCGCGGCCGACGTGGAGGTCGCCACGAGCCGTCACGAGGAACCGGCCGCGTTCACCGTCACCGTTACCGGCACCAAGGTCGAGGACGAGGGCGGCAACCGGATGTCGGACCTCGGAGTCGCCTTCCACGTCACGTTCCCGGACGGTCCGTCGGGGGAGCGCGCCCGCACCATCCTGCCCCGGGCCGTGAAGGCGTCGCACGACCGGCTGTGCACGGTCAGCCGCACGGTCGAGGCGGGCACTCCGGTCACCGTGACCGTGTCCGACGGGACCGGCGGCGCCTGACACATCGTCAGGCGTGCAACGCCTTCGCCATGGGCTTGACGAAGGCCGCCGGGTACGTGGTCGGGCCGGTGTGTCCGCCGGGGAAGTGCGGCAGCTCCGTACCGAGACGTTCGGCCGGGAACGCGGCCGTGTGGTAAGGGAGTTCGCCGCGGGAGTCCTCGCCGCCGATGAGCACGAGCCGGTTGGCAGCGTCTCAAGGCGGCTCATGTCGGGTGCCAAGGGCTGGAGCGCCGAAGAGCGGAACCCGGGTCTGCCGGCACGGTGATGCGGTCACGCGTTCTCCCCGCCGCTGCCGCCGCTGTCGCCGCTCCGTTCCGTTCGGTCGCCGTTCATCAGCAGCGCCAGCTCGACCCGTGAGCGGACGCCCAGCTGGCTGAAGGTGTTGCGTAGGTGGTGGTCCACGGAGCGCGGGCTCAGTGACAGTCGTGCGGCCACTTCGCGGTTGGTGGCGCCCGACGCCACCAGGCCCGCCACGCGCTGCTGTTGCGGAGTCAGCCGCCCGAGAGCGCTGACGGTGTCGCCGGTTGTGCTGTCCCCGGTGGCCCGCAGCTCGGACCGCGTCCGCTTCTCCCACAGCAGGGCGCCGCAGCGTTCGAAGCCGACGAGGGCGGCCCGCAGTTGCTGCCGGGCCTCCAGGGGCCTGCGCCGGCGGCGCAGCCACATGCCGTAGGACAGGAGTGTGCGGGCGTGCTCGAACTGGCCGCCGGCGGTCTCGTGCTCCGCCAGCGCCCGCTGGTACAGAGGGTCGCAGTCCTCTTCCCGTGCCGTCAGGGCTCGGAGGCGGGTCAGCTGGGCCGTGGCCTGCGAATCGGCTCCGAGGGCGGCCCACTCGGCGTACAGGTCGACCATCTCGGTGACGTCCTCGTCCAGTCCCGCCAGGACTGTCGCCTCCACGAGGCGCGGCACGCGCGCATCCACAGGGCGAAGTGGCCGCGCCGAGGACCCGGCCGGAGCAGCGGCGCGAGACGGGTCGCGGCCTGTTCGGCCCGGCCGTGGCCGAGGTCGGCACGTGCGCGAGCCCACTCCGCCATGGTGCTCACCTGGAGCAGCCCATGCGGCCGGGCGACCGACAGGGCGGCCTCGGCGTGGTGTTCGGTGGCGGAGTCGGCGCCCACCAGGGAGAAGACCAGGGCCAGCAGCGCGTGGTGTTGTGCGCCGATGTTGCGCTGACCGAGCCGGCGGGCGGCTCGGAGACCTTCCTCGGCGTGGGCGCGGGCCTGCTGGTGGAAGCCGGCGCGCAGTTCGGCGTAGCCAGGAACTCCAGAATGCGGGCGGTCGGCTCGGACACGCCTTGGGCGCCGGCGGCTGCCAGGGCCCGGCCGAGCAGGCGCCGCGCGGCGGCGATGTCGCCCAGCACCAGTGCCGCGCGGCCCGCGTACAGCAGGTCGTCCGGCCGCTGTGTGTGTGCCGCGGCGGCGAACAGCGGTTCCAGCTCCCGCGCCGCCCGGGCGAAGTCGACCACCACGACGTGGCGCATGCCCGCCCGGAAGACGCCCGACGGTGCCGTCGCGGCGGCAGGGTTCTCGGGGCGTCCGGCCGGTGGCGTCTCGTCCGCGGTGCGGTCGGCGGGGCGTTCCAATGTCTGGAGGTAAGCCGTGAGATCGCCGGCGGCCCAGGCTGCTTCCGCCGCCGCCGAGAGGGCCTGCTCCGCGCCCTCCACGTCGTGCGACCCCAACGCCTCGGCCGCGAGCAGCAGGGTCTGGTGTGCATCGGCCACGGGGCCGTCGCTCAACAGGAGCAGGCCTCGCCGCAGTTCGACCCGGGCGCGCAGCGGTGCGTTGTCACCGGCCGTGCTGTGGGCGGCAGCGAGCAGGGCGAGGGCGCGGCGGGTCTGCCGGCCGCGGCGAGCGCGCTCGGCGGCCTTGAACAACTGGTGGGGCCGGTCGGCACCCGTGTCGGCTGTCTGGTCGTACATGTTCGTTGCCGCTTTCTGTCTTGCGTTGCCGGAGAGTAACAGAGGGTTTGGAAGCGTCCTGGCGAGCATCAGGGGGTTGAGCAGCGCAGACGTATGCGGCCCGGGCAGCCGATTCGCAGACCGGCAGCGGAGGGTGACCAAAAGTGCCGCGGCTGTGAGCTTGCTGAGTGTGAGCTGTGAGACCGGTGATTTCACCGATGCGCAGGAGTGGACCGGCTCTTACGCTGGGCCCGGCCGATCGTCCCGGGGTTGCCTCGGGAGCCGGCCGCAGGTGTCCGATCAGGAGTGCTCACGCTCCTGCCGTCCCCATACGGCCCGGACGCCCGCTCGATCCACGTACCACTGTCCTCCTCGACCCCCACGACGCCACGGTTCATGGCCGATGACACGTGCAACAGCCGCTGGGCTACCGGCTCCCGGGGCTGTCCGCGCACCCGCCGCCGGGGGACGAGGCGAGAGGAAAACCGTTCATGCAAGCAACACCCCAGTCGTCCGGACCCGCCCCGGAGAACGGCCCGGCACGGCACCGCCGTCGGTCCCGCGGCCCGATCCTGGGCTTCCTCGCGTCCGCGGCGGCACTGGCCGGCCTGGCGACCCTGCTCTCCGGCGGCGCGAACGCCGCCGAGAACCCCTACGAGCGTGGTCCGGCCCCCACCGAGACCAGCGTGACGGCCACCCGTGGTGCGTACGCCGTCTCCGAGACCCGGGTCTCCCGGTTCAGCGCGTCCGGGTTCGGCGGGGGCACGATCTACTACCCGACCAGCACCGAAGACGGCACGTTCGGTGCCGTGGCGATCTCCCCGGGATACACCGCGCGCCAGTCCTCGATCGCCTGGCTGGGGCCGCGGCTCGCCTCCCAGGGCTTCGTGGTGTTCACCATCGACACCCACACCACCTCGGACCAACCGGCCTCCCGCGGTGACCAGTTGCTGGCCGCGCTCGACTACCTCACGAGGAACAGCAGCGTCCGCAGCCGGGTGGACAGCACGCGGCTCGGGGTCATGGGCCACTCGATGGGCGGTGGCGGAGCGCTGGAGGCGGCCAAGGACCGGCCCTCGCTCAAGGCAGCCATTCCGCTCACCGCCTGGAACCTGGACAAGAACTGGCCGGAGATCCAGACGCCCACCCTCATCGTCGGAGCGGACGGCGACACCGTCGCCCCGGTCCGCACGCACTCCGAACCGTTCTACGAGAGCCTGCCCTCCTCGCTGGACCGGGCGTACCTGGAGCTCAACAACGCCAACCACGTCACGCCGAACATGTCGAACACGACGATCGCGAAGTACAGCATCAGCTGGCTGAAGCGGTTCATCGACAACGACATCCGCTACGAGCGCTTCCTGTGCCCGTTGCCGCAGCCGAGCTGGTCGATCGCGGAGTACCGGGGCAACTGCCCGCACACCGCCTGATCCGGTCGCCGCCCCCCGGCCCGACCTGCTCGAACCGGGCCGACGCCGTGTTGCCGGCGCATGCGGGGCCGCCCAGGCGCGGCTCACCTTCTCCCGGGCGCCCTGAGCACCGAACGGCTCCCCGCCCCGCACGTCCGCCCACACATCCTGGCCGTATGCCTCGGTAGGTCCGGGGTGGCGTCTGCGCCGGCGACGGGCCGGGAGCGGACCGCACGCCGCTGCCGTGCGGTCCACCAATCCATACGACCAGCAAGATCTCACCCTCAGAAGGAAGAAGTGTCATGACTCCACGAGCTGAACACCCCATACGGCACCGTCGACGAGTCGGCCGCCGTCGGGCGCTGATCGGTGCTCTGACCGCCGTGGGCGTCACCGGTGCCGCCGTCGCCGTCGGCGGCCTGCTGTCCTCGGCCGGCGCGGCGAGCGCCTGGCCCGAGGCCAAAGGCAGCAAGCCGTATCAGAGACCATCGAGGTCTCGGCCCCTTACGACGGCGGCCTCAAGCGGTTCTACGGCACGGGCGAACTTCGGCTCCGGCGGCCAGGGCGGGCCAGGACCCGCTCTTCGTGCTCAAGGACGCGCCGTCCTCAAGAACGTGATCCTCGGCTCGCCCGCCGCCGACGGCATCCACTGCCTGGGCAGCTGCACCCTGGAGAACGTCTGGTGGGAGGACGTCGGCGAGGACGCCGCCACGTTCAAGGGCACCTCGGCGAACTCGACGTACACCGTCCGCGGCGGTGGTGCCCGGAAGGCCTCGGACAAGGTCTTCCAGTTCAATGGCACGGGCAAGCTGGTCGTGACCAAGTTCCAGGTATCGGAGTTCGGCAAGCTGGTCCGGTCCTGCGGCAACTGCAAGAAGCAGCACAAGCGCACGGTCGTCATCGACGACGTGGACATCACCGCACCCGGCAAGTCGATCGTCGGCGTCAACGCCAACTTCGGCGACACCGCCTCTCTGCGAGAGGTCCGTGTCCACGGCGACACCAAGAAGAAGATCAAGCCGTGCATCCGGTTCACCGGAAACAACACGGGCAAGCAGCCGACCGAGATCGGCACCGGCCCTGACGGCGTGACCTGCCGTTACAAGGACTCCGACCTCTCGTACGACTGACGGGTCGCCCGGGCCCGCCGACCGCCGCGGCGCCCCGCGCCTGACGAGCGGGCCCGCCAGTTCTGGAGGTGGGAGCGCCCAGGCTCGGTAGTCGGCATCGGCGAGGGGCACGTCGTGGGTGACCCCCGCCTGGTGTTCGTCGACCGCTTGCCGGCCACCCTCATTCGCCTTCGTCATGGCCGCGCGGAGCTCCTGCGGGCCGCGACGATGGCGGCGGGCGCGGCCACGAAGGCGAGTGCGCCGCTCAGGATCGCGAGGATCGGGTAGCTGGTGGTGGCGACGACGATGCCGGAGGCGAGGCCGCCGGCGGCGCCCGCGACGGCGATGGCGACGTCGACCAGTCCCTGGACCTTGGCGCGGGTGGCCAGGGGCGTGCTGTCGGTGACGATCGCGGTGCCGGTGACCAGGCCGAAGTTCCAGCCGACGCCGAGCAGGACGAGGGCGACGGTGATCAGGGTGATGGAGCGGCCGGGCGCGAGGGCGGCGGCCACTCCCGCGGCGAGCAGCGTGCCGGCCGTCACCACGCTCATCGCGGCCGCGCCGAATCGGTCGACGAGGCGGCCGGTCAGCGGCGACGGCAGGTACATGGAACCGGTGTGCAGCGCGATGACCAGGCCGGACGCGGCGGTGCCGAAGCCGTGGGCGTGCATGTGGATGGGGGTCATGGTCATCACGGCGACCATGACGAGCTGGCTGAGGACGAGGACCAGGACGCCGACGGGCAGGCCGGGCCCCGGCCGGGCGGGGGAGTCCGAGGGCGCTCCCTCGTCCGAGGCCGAGGCCGAGCCCGGCGGGCAGGGCACGGGCGAGCAGTAGCGGGTCGGGGCGCAGCCATATGAGAAGGGTGAGTGCGGCCAGTGTGAACGCCACCGTGGAGAGCAGGAACAGGCCGGTGAGCTCGGGCAGGTGGAGCGCGGTCGCGAGGTGTCCGGCGGGGGTGGCGAGCAGCGGTCCTGCGATGCCGCCGGCGGTGGTGGCGACGATGACGGTGGAGGTGGCGCGGGCGCGCTGCCGGGGCGCGGCGAGGTCGGCTCCCGCGTAGCGCGCCTGGAGGTTGGACGTGGTGCCGGCGCCGTAGAGGAACAGGGAGACGAACAGCAGCGCGGGGTTGCCGAGCGCGGCCGCGGTGACGACACCGGCACCGCCGAGGGCGCCCGTGAGGTATCCCGCGGCAAGGCCGGGACGGCGGCCGAGGCGCTGGGAGACGCGTCCGATGACGACGGCGGCAGCCGGCGGCGCGCGCGGTGAGCAGGGCGATGGGCAGCCCGGACAGCGAGGTGCTGTGGAGCAGCTGCCCGGCCAGCAGCCCGGCGACGGTGACACCGGCGGCGAGGCCGACACCGCTGAGGACCTGGGAGACGAGCAGCGACGGTCAGGGTGCGCTTCTGGCACGGCGGAGTACGACGGGTGCGGGAGTACGACGGGTGCGGGTACGGGTGCGGG
>RBWT01000276.1 GCA_004010275.1 Streptomyces huasconensis | reverse complement strand
AACCCCCGGTTCACCACCTGCCCCGAGATGCGGATCGGCGGCGGTGCCCACTGCTGCGCCGCACGGCCCCGGCTCAGTCGGTCATGAAGCGGCCCCACAGCTTCGGGTAGCGGCGCTCATCGACGCCGTCGTCCTCGAACTCGACGGCGTGCCCGCCGGTTCGGGCGGCGCGGGCAGGATGCCGAGGTCCGGGGCGACGAGGCCGGTGAGCTGTTCGTACGCCTCGTCCGCGGCGTAGCCCAGCTCCTCGCCGTCGCCGTCCAGCTCCTCGTCGAAGTCGTCCAGGAGGTCGGCGAGGGCGTCCGGGTCGTGCAGCGCGCCTTCGAAGACCTCCCGGCCCTGGCCGATCAGCCAGCACCGGAAGAAGTCGAAGGCGTCGTCGCTCGCGCCGCCGAGCAGCACCCACGCGGCGCCCCACAGGTCCCAGCGGTAGGCACGGTTGTAGCGGGCCTCGAAGTGGCGGGCGAAGTCGAGGACGGACTCGGGGTCGTACCCCAGCAGTCTCTCGACGAGCAGCTCGGCGTGGTCCTCGGGGTCGCCGCCGGCGGCCTCGCGGGTGCTGTCCACGATCTCCCAGAACTCCGTCTCGTCCATCACGGGTCCAGCATCGGGCCTTGGGAGTGGGGGCGCATGCGGAGTACGCCGGAATGCGGCTGTCTCGTTATGCGCGCACATGCCCATGGAAAAGCCGACAGGAGTTGTCGCCTTTTGGTGGAAGCCTCACGAGCATGGAGACCACACAGCACACAGGCGGCCCCGCACAGCCCCTGACCGGCAAGATCGCCCTCGTCGCCGGTGCCACCCGCGGCGCGGGCCGCGCCATGGCCGTCGAACTGGGCCGCGCCGGAGCCACCGTCTACGTCACGGGACGCACCACGCGCGAGCGCACCAGCGAGGTCGGCCGCAGCACCGAGACCATCGAGGAGACCGCCGAGCTGGTCGACGCCGCGGGCGGCACGGGCATCGCCGTACCCACCGACCACCTGGAGCCCGCCCAGGTCGAGGCCCTCGTCGAGCGGATCGACCGCGAACAGGGCCGCCTGGACGTCCTCGTCAACGACATCTGGGGCGGCGACCTCCACGTCGAGTGGGACAAGAAGATGTGGGAGCACGACCTCGACAAGGGGCTGCGCATCCTGCGCCTCGGCATCGAGACCCACATCATCACCAGCCGGTACGCGCTGCCGCTCCTCGTCAAGAACCCCGGCGGCCTGGTCGTCGAGGTCACCGACGGCACCGCCGAGTACAACGGCCCCCACTACCGCAAGCCCTTCTACTACGACCTCGCCAAGGCGCCCCACTGCGCATGGCCCACGGCCTCGCCGAGGAGGTCAAGGAGTACGGCTGCACGGCGGTCTGCCTCACCCCCGGCTGGCTGCGCTCCGAAGCCATGCTCGACACGTACTTCAAGGTGACCGAGGAGAACTGGCGGGCGGGCTGCGAGCAGAACCCGCACTTCGCGATCTCCGAGACGCCCGCCTTCGTCGGCCGGGCGCTCGTCGCCCTCGCCGCCGACCCCGACGTGGCACGCCACAACGGCGCCTCGCTCTCCAGCGGCGGCCTCGCCAAGGAGTACGGCTTCACGGACGTCGACGGCTCCGCGCCCGACGCCTGGCGGTACATCGCGGAGGTCGACCAGGAGAGCGACACGGAGGACGTCACCGGCTACCGGTAGAGCGCCGCCGAGCGGGCCGCTGCTTCGGCGAACCGCTCCCGCAGCGCGGCGGGTTCCAGTACCTCCGCCTCCGGGCCGAGCGCCATCAGCTGCGTGTACGCCACGTCCTCGTTCTCGACGGGCAGGGTCACCGTCACCCGGCCCGACGCGTCGGGCTCACCGGCGCTCTCCATGGCCTCCCGCGCCACCGCCCGGTCGGTGGCGTACGGCAGCTGCCGCACGCCCGCCTCGGTGAGCCGCACCACGACCTCCGCCCGCAGGATCGCCCGCGCGAACTGCGCCGCCCGCTCCTCCCAGAAGCCGGGCAGGTCGAACGCCTCTTCCCGTACGAAGCGGTCCTCGCCGACGGCGACCGCGGTGAACCGGTCGATGCGGTACACGCGGTACGGCCCGGAGCCGGGGGAGTCGGGCACCCGCGCGCACAAGTACCAGACGCCCGCCTTGAGCACGAGCCCGTACGGCTCCAGCTCCCGCTCCACCTCGCCCTCCTGGCGTCGGTAGCGGGCGGTGATCCGCCGGTCGTCCCAGACCGCGTCCGCGACGGCCGGCAGCAGCTCGGGCGCGGGCGCCTCCTTGAACCAGCCCGGCGCGTCCAGATGGAACCGCTGCGAGGCGCTGCGCGGGGCGTCCCGCAGCGAGGGCATGAGCGCCGCCGACACCTTCAGGCGGGCCGCCGACGCCGCGTCCTCCAGGCCCATCTCCCGCAGCGCGCCCGGCACCCCGGAGAGGAACAGCGCCTCGGCCTCGCTGCGCCCCAGCCCGGTGAGCCGCGTGCGGTAGCCGCCGATGAGCCGGTAGCCGCCGGTCCGCCCCCGGTCGGCGTAGACGGGCACGCCCGCCTCCGACAGGGCCTGCGCGTCCCGCGTGACGGTCCGCTCCGACACCTCCAGCTCGGCGGCCAGCTCGGCGGCGGTCATGGCGGGCCGGGACTGGAGCAGGAGCACCATCTTGATGAGGCGGGCAGCGCGCATGGCCCCATGATGCCGCCACACATACAAAGTGCGGGCCCCCGCCGACAGCGGGGGCCCGCACTCATGTACCGCGTTCTTACAGGCCGTACTTGGCCCGTGCCTCCTTCACCGCGGAGGCGGGCACCTCGCCCCGGCGGGCGAGCTGCGCGAGCGCCGCGACGACGATCGACTCGGCGTCGACGCCGAAGTGGCGGCGCGCCGCGTCCCGCGTGTCGGAGAGGCCGAAGCCGTCCGCGCCGAGCGACGAGTAGTCCTGCTCGACCCACTGCGCGATCTGGTCCGGGACCTGGCGCATGTAGTCGGAGACGGCCAGGACGGGACCCTGGGCGCCCTCCAGCGCCGTACGGATGTACGGGGTGCGCTCCTCGCCGCGCAGCAGCGCCTCGTCCGCCTCCAGGGCGTCACGCCGCAGCTCGGTCCAGGACGTCGCGGACCACACGTCGGCGGCCACGCCCCACTCCTCGGCGAGCATCTTCTGGGCGGCCAGCGTCCAGTGGATGGCGGTGCCGGAGCCGAGCAGCTGGATGCGCGCGGCATTGGCGGCGGGGGACAGGCCCGCGGACTCCGCCGTGTTGAAGCGGTAGAGGCCCTTGATGATGCCCTCGTCGACACCCGCGGGCTTCGCGGGCTGCGGCATCGGCTCGTTGTAGACGGTGAGGTAGTAGAAGACGTTCGGGTCCTCGCCCGGCAGCGCCTCGCCGTACATGCGGCGCAGACCGTCCTTGACGATCGCCGCGATCTCGTAGGCGAACGCCGGGTCGTACGTCAGCGCGGCCGGGTTGGTCGCCGCGATCACCGGCGAGTGGCCGTCCGCGTGCTGGAGGCCCTCACCCGTCAGCGTCGTACGGCCGGCCGTGGCGCCGACGAGGAAGCCGCGGCCGAGCTGGTCGCCGAGCTGCCACATCTGGTCGGCGGTGCGCTGCCAGCCGAACATCGAGTAGAAGATGTAGAAGGGGATCATCGCCTCGCCGTGCGTCGCGTACGACGTGGACGCGGCGATGAAGTCCGCCATGGAACCGGCCTCGGTGATCCCCTCGTTGAGGATCTGGCCGTCCTTGGCCTCCTTGTAGTACATCAGCTGGTCGCGGTCGACCGGCTCGTACGTCTGGCCCTTCGGCGAGTAGATGCCGAGCGACGGGAAGAGCGACTCCATGCCGAAGGTGCGCGCCTCGTCGGGGACGATCGGCACCCAGCGCCTGCCGGTCTCCTTGTCGCGTACGAGGTCCTTGACCAGGCGTACGAACGCCATGGTCGTCGCCACGTTCTGCGAGCCGGAGCCCTTGTCGAAGGAGGCGAACGTCTTGTCCGCGGCGGCGGGCAGCGGGGCCAGCGGCTGCGTGCGGCGGGCCGGGGCCGGGCCGCCGAGGGCCGCGCGGCGCTCCTGGAGGTAGCGGACCTCGGGGGAGTCGGCGCCGGGGTGGCCGTAGGGCACCTGGCCGTCGACGAACGCGCTGTCCGGGATCGGCAGGTCCAGCAGGTCCCGCATGTCCTTGAACTCGTCCACCGTCAGCTTCTTCATCTGGTGGTTGGCGTTCTTGGACTCGAAGCCCTTGCCGAGGGTGAAGCCCTTGACCGTCTGCGCGAGGATCACGGTCGGCGCTCCCTTATGGGTGAGCGCCGCACGGTAGGCCGCGTACACCTTGCGGGCCTCGTGGCCGCCGCGCGAGAGGTGGAAGCACTCGCTGATCTTGTCGTCGCTGAGCAGCTTGCCCAGCTCGACGAGGGCGGGCTCGGAGCCGAAGAAGTGCTCGCGGATGTAGGCGGCGTCGCGCGTCGCGTACGTCTGGAACTGCGCGTCCGGCACCTCGCGCAGGCGGCGGACCAGGGCGCCGGTGGTGTCGAGCTGGAACAGCTCGTCCCAGGCGTTGCCCCACAGGACCTTGATGACGTTCCAGCCGGCGCCGCGGAACTGCGCCTCCAGCTCCTGCACCACGCGGAAGTTGGCGCGCACCGGGCCGTCGAGGCGCTGGAGGTTGCAGTTGATGACGTACGTGAGGTTGTCGAGACCCTCGCGCGCGGCCAGTGCGAGGGCCGCCGTCGACTCGGGCTCGTCCATCTCGCCGTCACCGAGGAACGCCCACACGTGCGAGGCGGAGACGTCCTTGATGCCGCGGTTGGTCAGGTAGCGGTTGAAGCGCGCCTGGTAGATCGCGGAGAGCGGGCCGAGGCCCATCGACACCGTCGGGAACTCCCACAGCCAGGGCAGGCGGCGCGGGTGCGGGTAGGACGGCAGGCCGTCACCGCCCGACTCGCGGCGGAAGTTGTCGAGCTGCGCCTCGGTCAGACGGCCGTCGAGGAAGGCGCGGGCGTAGATGCCGGGGGAGGCGTGGCCCTGGATGTAGAGCTGGTCGCCGGAGCCGGCGGCCTCGCCGGACTCCTTGCCCTTGAAGAAGTGGTTGAAGCCGGTCTCGTACAGCCAGGCCGCGGACGCGAAGGTCGCGATGTGGCCGCCGACGCCGTGCTTGGCGCCGCGGGTCACCATCGCGGCCGCGTTCCAGCGGTTCCACGCGGTGATCTTCCGCTCCATCTCCTCGTCACCGTCGATCGACGGCTCGGCGGAGGTGGGGATGGTGTTGACGTAGTCGGTCTCGAGGAGCTTGGGCAGCGCCAGGCCCGCGCCCTCGGCGCGCTCCAGCGTGCGGCGCATCAGGTACGCGGCACGGTGCGGCCCGGCCGCCTGAGTAACGGCGTCCAGGGAGGCCTGCCATTCGGCGGTCTCCTCGGGGTCGCGGTCCGGGAGCTGGTCGAGCTCGCTCGGCTGGATTGCGGAGGGGTCGGTCATTGCGCCGCCTTCCTGAGTCGGAGGGGGTCCCCTGTTCGGTAAGGGGTGGGGGTGCCCGTTGTCTTTGGCAGGACAGGGCGTGTGGCTCTGCCGCGGAATCGTTGGTGTGGCTCCGTCGCAGGACCGTCGTCGACTGTAATCCCCTGATCGATGATCGATCAAAGCGTTGAGGGAAAAACTTCTCCGGATCGCGAAAGTCGGCATCCGGTGCCATCCAAGAGGGCACGCGGTGCCTTCGATTTGAAGGGTTTGCGCAGGTGGGGGCACGTCTGAGCACACACCCCGCAGATGAGCGCGCGCGGGTGGCTCAGGCGCGCGGGGCGCAGCCGAGGACGTGGGCCTTCACCAGCTCCGCGATGGCCGGATCACGCCGCCGGAACGCGGAGACCAGCGCCTCGTGCTCCTCCGCGTACGACTGCTGGACCGTGCCGAGCCAGCGGATCGACAGGGCGGTGAAGACCTCGATGCCGAGCCCTTCCCAGGTGTGCAGCAGCACGGAGTTGTCCGCGGCCCGCACCAGCTCCCGGTGGAAGGCGACGGTGTGCCGCACCTGGCCGGTGCCGTCCGAGGCCCGGTCCGCCTCGTAGAGGGCCGCGACGTGGGGCTCCAGGGCCGAGCAGTCCTCGGCCAGCCGCTCGGCCGCCAGCTCGGCGGCGATCGCCTCCAGGCCCGCCCGCACGGGGTAGCTCTCCTCCAGGTCGGCGGCGGTCAAGTTCCGTACGCGCACGCCCTTGTTGGGCGCGGACTCGATGAGCCGCAGCGTCTCCAGCTCCCGCAGCGCCTCGCGCACCGGGGTCTGCGAGACCTCCAGCTCCACGGCGATCCGCCGCTCCACGATGCGCTCGCCCGGCTTCCAGCGCCCGCTGACGATCCCCTCGACGATGTGCTCGCGGATCTGTTCGCGCAGCGAGTGAACGACGGGCGCGGTCATGAGAGCTCCTCCGGCAGGGGCTGCGGGCCCCAAGGGCGTGTGACCCCTAGACAATACGGCGACGCCCCCGCCCGGAAGACTCCGGACGGGGGCGTACGCGCTGATGAGACGAGTGTTACAGCCTCACCCGCAAGGGACCTACAGGCCGAGCTCGACCTCGAACTCGCCGGCTTCCAGGATCGCCTTGACGGCGGTCAGGTAGCGGGCGGCGTCGGCTCCGTCGACCAGGCGGTGGTCGTAGGAGAGCGAGAGGTACGTCATGTCCCGCACCGCGATGGTCTCGCCGAGGTCGGGGTGGTTGATGACGACCGGGCGCTTGACGGTGGCGCCGATGCCGAGGATGGCGGCCTGGTTCGGCGGCACGATGACCGTGTCGAACAGGGCGCCGCGCGAGCCGGTGTTGGAGATCGTGAAGGTGGCGCCGGACATGTCGTCCGGGGTGAGGCCACCGCCACGGGCCTTGCCGGCCAGCTCGGCGGTCTTCTTGGAGATGCCGGCGATGTTGAGGTCGCCCGCGCCCTTGATGACCGGGGTCATCAGGCCCTTCTCGGCGTCGACGGCGATGCCGATGTTCTCCGCGTCGAAGTAGGTGATGGTGCCTTCGTCGTCGTTGATCCGGGCGTTGATGACCGGGTGGGCCTTCAGCGCCTGGGCGGCGGCCTTGACGAAGAACGGCATCGGGGACAGCTTGACGCCCTCACGGGCGGCGAAGGCGTCCTTGGCCTTGGCGCGCAGCTTCATCAGCTTGGTGATGTCGACCTCGACGACCGAGGTCAGCTGGGCCTGCGAGTGCAGGGCCTTCATCATGTTGTCGCCGATGACCTTGCGCATGCGGGTCATCTTGACGGTCTGGCCGCGCAGCGGGGACGCCTCCAGGGCCGGGGCCTTGGGAGCGCTCGGAGCGGCGGCGGCGGCCGGTGCCGGGGCGGCCTGCTTGGCCTCGGCGGCGGCGATGACGTCCTGCTTGCGGCTGCGGCCGCCGACGCCGGTGCCCTTGACCTCGGAGAGGTTGACGCAGTTCTCGGAGGCGAGCTTGCGGACCAGCGGGGTCACGTAGGCGCCGTCGTCGGCCGGGGCGGACTGCTGGGCCGGGGCGGCGGGCGCGGC
>RBWT01000275.1 GCA_004010275.1 Streptomyces huasconensis | reverse complement strand
GGGCGCGCCACGACCGGCGCGCTGATGGTCGCGATGGCGACCGCCACCACCGTCGGCGGCGCCGTCCAGGCGTGCGCCGCCGAGCCCGCGGCCGCGCGCCGGGCCCGGCCGCCGCCGGCCACACCGCGGTACAGGCAACCGCCCGGCAGGGGGCGGTGACGAGCCGGGCGGAGATCATCCGCCACGCCCAGCACTGGGTGGACCGCGGGGTGCGGTACAGCATGGGCAGCTACTACGAGGGCTACCGGCAGGACTGCTCGGGGTTCGTGTCGATGGCGTGGGGCCTGTCCGGCAGCCAGTGGACCGGGAGCCTGGCCTCCTACGGGGTCCGGGTGAGCAAGAGCGACCTCCAGCCCGGCGACATGCTGCTCTACCACAATGCGGCCAACCCCGTTAACGGTTCACACGTCGTCCTCTTCGGCGGCTGGACGGACGCCGCCCACACGCATTACGTCGCCTACGAACTGACCCCGCCCCACGCGATGCGGCGGGTGACCCCCTTCCCGTACTGGAACCACACCTCGGGGTACGTGGCCTACCGCTCGCGGGCGGTCACGCCCGGCGGCGGCCAGGGCGGCGGAGGCACCCCGGCACGGCCCGCCCAGGGCGCCTTCCCCGGCGCAGGCGTCTTCGGACCCGGCCAACACAACACGTACATAACCCAGTTGGGCCAAATGCTCGTACAGCGCGGCGGCGCGCGCTTCTACTCCACCGGCCCCGGACCGTCCTGGGGGCAGGCCGACCAGCGGGCCACCGCGGCGTTCCAGCGCGCCCAGGGCTGGCGCGGCGCGGAGGCGGACGGCATACCGGGACCGGACACCTGGCGGCTCCTGGCCAACGGAACCGGCCACGACATCCCGGCGGCATCGGGCGGCGGCGGGACGGCGGACGGTGTCCCCGCTTTCCCCGGGCGCGGAGTCTTCCGTCCTGGACAGTCCAATTCCTTCGTGGCCCAACTCGGGCGGCAACTGGTGAAGAAGGGGTTCGGACAGCACTACGCGGTGGGCCCCGGCCCCAGCTGGTCGGAGAGCGACCGCCGCAACGTCGAGGCGTTCCAGCGCGCCCAGGGCTGGCGCGGCGCCGACGCGGACGGCATACCGGGCCCGGAAACCTGGCGCCGCCTCTTCCGCTGACGGGCCCGCCCCTGCTCACCCCTCGGGGACCACGGCCGAGGCGTCCTCCCCGGGGGCGGGCCGAACCGCCGGGTGAAGAGCCCGGCAGCGGCGAGCGGCTACCTCGCGGGACCCATCCCATTCAACGAGACACATCCCACTTCAAGGAGAGATATTGCTCTTGGTGGCATAGCGCGAAACAACCGGGCAAGAGCGGAGGGTGTGCGTGCGTGCCGTCGGTTCCTCGTTCCGGGACCGAAAAGCCCTCGCCGGGACGGCCGGAAGGCCCTCACCTTTGCGGTTCGTCCGGGCACCAACGGCCATCCCGCCGGGCTGGTTCGTTCGCACATCCTTGAATGAGTCTCAGAAATCCAACACTCATTGGGGAACTGTTGTGTTCGTTGTCGATTCCACCCGCGCGGATGTAGCAGAGGCCAGAAGGGCGGCCCGCGCGTACGTGAACAGGCACTGTCCCTGGGCACGGGAGGACGACGTGCTGCTGGTGATCAGTGAGCTCGTGGGGAACGCGGTACGGCACACCGAGGGTTTCTGGCGCCTCAGCCTCCAGGCCCGTCCGCACGCGCTCGTCGCCCGGGTGGACGACCACAGCACGCGTATGCCCGCACCGCGCGTTCCGGACGTGACCGGCACGGGCGGTTACGGATGGCACATCGCGCGCAGCCTGTGCGGGCAGCTCACGGTGCTGCCGCGCCGCGACGGCAAGACCGTGGAGGCCCGTTGGAACCGCTCGGACGCCCCGGCGGTGGACTCCATCCCCTTCGAGGGCGCCGCTCCCGCCACGAACGCCACCCGCTTCGCTCACCCTGCGGGGCGCATCGCCGCGTAAAGCATCCGCGGGCGACCGCCACCCCCCGGTTGTTCGACCGGGATGGTGGCGGCGCCCTTTCCCCGACAGTTGACCTGCACGCTCAGAAGGCCCGCCCCTGCCCCGCCTTTCAGCGGCAAGGTGGCATTTCCCTTTCATAGCGGGTGCGTCATTCACGGATAGCACCTCCCAGTTCACCGACTGGGTCGCCGCCTGCGGGGACCCGCCCGTTCGAGTACCAAAACGCGATCGCCAAGTCCTGGGGCGGCCCGGCTCTGGACGCCGGGGAATCCAGGGTCATGGTGGAGCAGATCTCCATCGCCTACACGGCGATGGAGATCGTGGACGTATGACGTGCTGTCAAACGCCCTGGTGACGAGTAGCACCTCGCGGGAGGGCGGCGTCCGCCGGGGTGCGGGGGCGGGGCACCGTGAGCCCTAGGTCGAGACGCTTGTCCATGTCCAGGCGGAACGTGCCGTACGGGTTGACGTTCGACCAGAACAGCGCGCTCAGGCCGCGCCGGTCCTCATCGCTGAGCTTCTTCGCCTACGCCGGTTCAGCCAGGACCTGCTGCACCAGCAGGGGGTTGACGTGGACAAGCGCGGCCTGAAACAGGTGCAGGGCGACTCCCGGCGCAGGGCGGGGCTGGCCAGGTAGTAGCAGGCGAAGACCGTCCGCTGAAATGACCGCACACTGGCCCGTAATTCCTTGGAGATCACCGAATTCGGCTCGTCCGTGGTAAACGGCTTCGAGGCCGTCACCCTGATGCCCTCTCGGAACTGCCGACATACATCCGTCAGCCCGCCACTTTGCGCGTACCTCATGACCACGGCATACCGCGAGAATCAATCCCTGTCAGCAGTTACGAAAACCTGAGTTCAATGTTAGTAGCTACCCTCGCCTCGGATTCGTCGCGCAATATCGATGTCGTCCTGGAGGGCGCTCAGGCGGGGCGGAGTTCTGGAATCATCGAGGACTACGACGTGCAGTACGTCTCCGACTTGGGCAGGTTCCACGTCGAGTGACCACCATGACGGGTGCTTCGTCTGGTCGATGAACCCCTTCACGCCATCGATGTCCACCATCACACCGACCATGCTTACGCCCGTCACCACGACGTCAAACTCTTGTTCATTCCTGATCACTACATCACCGATTCCTGGGGATTGGGATCCAAGTCCTCTTGAGGGTCAGTTCATTGAACCGCCCCAGCTTGTCGACCGGGATGGTGAACTCGATTCTCGGCGTCCCGCCAGGACCCTTCAAGTCGTATCGCCTCATGTAGGGACTCTGGGCGAATTCCTTGAGGAAATCTGGATGCATATCATAGCGCACCATCCCATCTGCGAAATTCCTGCCCGTGGGACTCATGTAACTGGCCGCCACATCGCGCTCGCCGAAATACATCAGTCCATCTGACAGCATGCCCCCACCAATATCCACTCCGGGTTGATGGTTGGCCGGGTTGGGGCCGTGGAGCCGTTCATACTCGGCATCCTTGGCTTTCGGGGTGCGATAAATCGGGAAGAAATCATCACAGCCCGGCGCAAGCCCTAGGTAGTCGACCCACGTGAGAGGGTTATGGACGTAGGTTGTGGGATTCGGAGCCGGTGCGAGCCCAAGAGGGTCAGGGGTGAGGTAGCGGGCCGTTTCGGGGTCGTAGTGTCGAAAATAGTTATAGTGGAGCCCCGTTTCCGGGTCGAAGTACTGGCCCGGGAAGCGCAACGGCGTGTATGTGGTGCTGTTGGCTGTCCAACTGGTCGTTCCCCACAGAGTGCTGCGAGCACGCCAGGCGATGTTGCCGCTTTCGTCGAGGAGTTCGGTGGGGGTGCCGACGAGATCGGTGACGATCGCGAAGAACCGGGAGTCGATCTCTTCCTGGGATGCGTCCGCAGAGGTGATGCGTTCCGTCTGGGTGAGCGGCTGCATGCCTTGGTGGTCCCAGGTGAGGGTGACCTGGTACTGCGGCTCGGCGCAGGTAGTGGTCTGCTCGCAGAGTGTGCTGCCGTCCCAGGTGAAGTCGACCTGCTCGGCGACGCTCGCCCCGTCGTCCGCGAGGCGCTGCTTGGCGATGCGGCGTCCCAGCGGGTCGTACTGGTAGAGCCAGACAGTCCCGTCCGCGGTGGTTACTGAGCTGAGTCGGTCCTCGGCGTCCCACGTATAGCGCCAGGTGTCCGGCTTGCGGGACAGCCGGGTCTTCTGGCGGAGGGTGATACGGCCGAGCGCATCGTGTTCGTAGCGAACGTTTCCGGCTCGGGTGATGCGGGTGCCGGCGTAGGCGCGGGGCCCTGTTGCCTCATGGTCGGGGTGGCTGGTGGGCCAGGAGGCGTCGATCTGGTTGCCTGCCTCGTCGTAGGCGTACCGTTCGCTCCAGTTCACTGCCTCGACGGCGGTGACGCGGCCTGCCCCGTCGAGGTCGAAGCGACGGGTGCCGCTGAGTTCGTCGTCGAGGCTGATGAGATGGCCGTCACCGCGGTAGCGGTAGCTGCGCCCCTGAATCCGCCGTCTGTTCGGGCCCGTCACGGACTGGCTGATGAGGCGGCCTTGAGTGTCGAAGGCGCTGGCCACCGTTACGGCCGCACCGATGTGGCGGACGAGTTCCTGTCCTGCGCTGTCGCGTTCGAAGCTGACCGTTCGTCCCGCCGTGGTCAGTTCAGCAACGTTGTCTGCGATGTCGTAGGTGATGGTGCTGCTCGCCCCGGTGGGGGTGGTGCGGCTCGTACGACGGCCGAGGACGTCGTATTCGTACGTGGTGGTCCGTCCGTTGACCGTCTCGGACGTCAGGTTGCCCATCTGGTCGTGCTGCCGAGTCAGGGTCACGCTGGGACCGATGGCCTGGGCCAGCTGGCCGTTCGGTTCGTACTCGTACGTGGTGACCTGCCCGTCGGCCTCCTTGCGGACGACGCGGCCGAGTACGTCGTGTGCGTAGTGAGTGGTCTGGCCGAGGGCGTTGGTGCGGGTGGTGAGAAGTCCTGCGGCGTTACGGGTGTAGACCAGGGTGCGGCCGTCGAAGTCTTCCTCGGCGGTCAGATGGCCTGCTGGATCGTACGTGTAACTCCAGTGCATGCCCTGTGGGTTGGTGACCCGGATGAGGCGGCGTTCGGTGTCGTGGGTGTAGACATGGCGTGTGCCGTCCGGGCCTGTATGGGCAGCCAGCAGATCGAAGTGGGTGTACTCGGAGCGGGTTATGGCGCCCGTCGCATCGGTGTGGCTGGTGCAGTTGCCTTCGCCGTCGTACGTCCAGGACTCGACGGTGCCGTCAGCCGCGATGTGGCGGGCCGGCCGGCCTTCAACTGTCCATTCCAGGCGGGTTGTCGCGCCGAGTGGATCGGTGATGGCGATGGGACGGCCGAACGCGTCGCGCTTGTAGCTGGTGGCGTTTCCGAGGGGGTCGGTGATCTGGACGGGCAGCCCGGCCGGGTTGCAGCGTATGGTCGTGGTGCTTCCCAGCGCATCGGTGACCGACGTGAGATGCCCTGCCGCGTTCCAGGCGAAATGGGTGGTCGCCCCGGCGCGATCAATCACTGCCGTGCGGTTGCCGCGATCGTCATAGGTCTGCTGCCACACGATGCCGTCGGGGTCCACCAGCGTCTCTGGCAGACCGAGCTGGTTGTACTGGGTTGTCGTCTCTCGCCCGTCCGGGCGGATGACCGCAGTTGGGTTTCCGAGCTCGTCGTAGCGGAACGTGGTGACGTTCCCCAGTTCGTCCCGGGTGGCAGTCAGGCGATGCTCGGTGTCCCATTCCTGGTGGGTTGTGTGACCGAGTGGGTCAGTGGTGCGGATAAGACGGAACGACTCGTTGTGCTCGTAGATCGTGCGGTGGCCGAGCGAGTCGGTGACCTTGGTGGTGCGAGCTGCGTCCTCATAGCTGAGAGTGCCTGAGAGGAAGCCGTCGCTGCCCTCGGTGCGTATGACCCGGCCCTGTTCGTCGTACGTATAGCTGTACGTGGTGTCGTTGCGGTCGGTCCACGAGGTGATACGGCCCGCCTCGTCATAGGTGAACCGCATGGGCTGGGCCGAGGAGTTGAAGAGCTCGGCCAGATGCCCCTCCTCGTTGTAGCCGTAGGAGACAAGCATCGTGCCCCGGGCCTCGGTGTGGCCGGGGTCGAGCAACCGCAAGGCGCTGATGCGGGGCAGGTCGGGGTGGCGGTCGATCGCGATGTGATAGCCACCGGAGTGGGAGACCGCAGCAGGAGCTCCGTCATCTGCGTAGTGGATGGTGACGCGCTGGCCGTTGCGGTCCTCGATGAACTGCAGCGGCAGGTCCACGGCATCCCCGCTGTCCGTGGACCGCGGCGTATGGAAGACGTGAGCGAGCCCGGTCTGCGGGTCCGTGAGACGCAGTGCACCGTCGACCGTTGTGTCCCAGGCCAGAGTGAGGCGGGAGCCGGTCTCCGGGCGAACGGGCTCATCGCTGTCGGGGTCGAGAGGCGGGAAGAGCAGACGTGCGCCGTCCGGCGCAGCGTAGATGAACCCGTTGTCGTCCGCCTGGAGGCGCTGATCAAGCGTCGAGGCCCAGGACGGTCCGAACCAACCGCCCCACCGGTATGACGACAGGTGTGTGCGCTCCAGCACAAGGGAGAGCACGCCGGGCAACTGCACGTCGGTCTGCGGCAGCAGTAGATCGCCGGTGGCCACGTCGATCGGGTCACGGTCGCACTTCTTGAACATGGACCGGATGGAGGCGGGCAGCTTCTCCCACTCCGCGGGCCGCAGCTTGAGCCGTGACAGCCCCGAGCCGTCGAGTTTCAACGACGCGCCCAGCTTGGCGAGTTCGCTGGGCTTGAGCTTGCCCAAGCCCTTGCCCAGACCGCCGAGGCCCACCCCGAACGCGGCCCCCATGACCAGGGTCTCCGCCAGCTTGCCCGGGTCCTTGAAGGTGCCGGGATCTTTCAACAGGGCGTCGAAGGCAGCGAACTTCATGCCCTCGCCCGCAAGCTTCCCGGCCCTGGCGATCGTCTTGATCTCCCCGAGAGCCTTCAGTGCCCGTTCCAGGCCGCGTATGGCCTCCATGACGGTGCGGATGACCCTGGCCATGCGGGACCCGGACTTCTCGATCCGGGCGATCAGTGCCACGACCTTCGCGGCCCGCGCGCCGGCCGCAAGGCTGCCGGCGATTGCGGAGAGGCCACCGGTCAGTACCGACAAGGCCAGGCCCGCGATCTCGAATTCCGCGATTTCGGCGAGGAGCACGCCGATCTCGGTGAGCAGGGCGTGGGCCTCGTCGGCGAAGTCATCCAGCGCCTTGGCGCCCTTGCGCAGGGAGTCGGCCATGTCGGTGGCCTGTGTGCGGGCGGTCTTGGCCCGCTTGTGGAGGGCCTTGGCGGCCTTTCCCTCCCACTCCAGATCATGGAGCGCCGTCTCGGCGGCCTGCGCGGCGGCGTCGAGCCCCTTGGCCAGGGCCCGCCACTGCTTGGCGATCTCGCGGATGCCGTCGGGGTCGACAGCCGGGTCGGTGATGCCCAGGAACTCCAGATTGCTGGCAAGGGTGTCACCGAAGGCGTGGTTGGCCTTGTTGATCCACTTCAGCGGGTTGAGATCTTCGGCGTCAATTTCGAACTCGGCGT
>RBWT01000274.1 GCA_004010275.1 Streptomyces huasconensis | reverse complement strand
CCCGACACCCTGGGCACCCGCAACCGCCCTCGCCAGGCCGACCGGGACGGCGCCCGCTTCGTCCTCGCCTCCACCTGCCACACCGCGGCGCGCCCCGACGGGACCGGCCCGGCGCAGGACGGGGCCCAGCGCTTCGCGGAGGCGCTGACCACGGCGTTCGTCAGCGCCAGGGAGGCCGACGCGGGGATCGTCCGGCTCTTTCCCGCGTACGGGCCCCGTATGGCACCCGACGACGGCCCGCTGATCCCGGACCTCGTGAGGCAGGCCCTGGGCGGCGGGCGGTGACCGTCCCCGGCGACGGCGGCCGCAGGCCCTCGCTGTGCTACGTCGACGACACGGTCGAAGGCGTGCTCCTCGTCGCCGCGAGCCGGTCGGTGCGGCCGGTCGACATCGGCGGCGAGCCGACGGCCACCGTCGAGGAGATCGCCCGCCGGGTGATCGACCTGACCGGCTCGGAGGCGTGCCTGCGGTTCACGGGGGCGCCGGACGGCCACGCCGAGCCGCGGCCCCAGACCGGCTTCGCCCACGAGATCTTCGGCTGGACGCCCAAGGTCTCCCTGGCCGACGGGCTCAAGCGCACCGTCGCCGACCTCATCGACCGGCCCGCGCGGAGCGGGCCCCGGAACGTGCCGAGCGCAGAGGGAGGCGTGCATCGTGCGTGCTCGTGGTGACGTTGTCCGTTCTCGGGGTGACGGTGTCCGTGCTCATGGCGGCGGTGTCCGCGAGGAGGCGGGCCGGTGAGGGCGATCGTCGTCTGTCTGGACGGCATGACCGGAGTCCTGCTGGCCGGTCCGGCGATCCGCGCGGTCGCCACCCGGGCCGACCACGTGACGCTGATGTGCGGGCCGCGCGGCGAGGAGGCGGCGCGGCTGCTGCCCCACGTCGACGACGTCCTCGTATGGGAGGCGCCGTGGACCGGACCGCGCCCGCCGACGGTGGACGAGGCGGACGTCGACGGTCTCCTGGAGCGGCTGCGCGACGAGGCGTACGACGTCGCGCTCGTCCTCACGTCCTTCGAACAGAGCCCGCTGCCCGCGGCGCTCCTGCTGCGCATGGCGTACGTACGCCACATCGGGGCCCGCAGCGCCGACGACTCCGGCAGCCTCATCGACGGCCCCCACCGGCGCCTTCCCGGCCGCCACGACGCCGAGGCGGCGCTCGACACGGCCGCCGCCCTGGGCTTCCTGCCGAGGGCCGGCGCGACGGACGGCTCCGCGTCCTGCCGACCCCCGACACGGCCGCCCTCACCGGCAACGGCCCCTACGTCGTCCTGCACCCGGGGGCGGGCACGCCCGCGCGCTCCTGGGGCGCCGACCGCGCGGCCGAGGCGGTCGCCCTGCTCGCCGACGCCGGGCACCGCGTCGTCGTCACCGGCGGCCCCCGCGAGGCCGCCCTCACCCACGAGGTCAGCGGCGGCACCGCCGTGGACCTCGGCGGGCGCACCGACCTGCGGACCCTGGCAGGCGTGCTGCGGGCGGCCGACGTCGTCATCGCGGGCAACGGGCCCCGCCCATCTCGCCGCCGCGACGGCACCCCGGTGGTCTCCGTCTTCTCCCCGGTCGTCCCCGCGGAACGCCGGGGACCCTACGGCGTGCCCGCCGTCCTCCTCGGCGACCAGAACAGCCCCTGCGCGGCCACCCGGGCCCGCCACTGCCCGGTGCCCGGCCACCCCTGCCTGAGCGAGGTCACCGCCCAGGACGTGGTGCGCGGCGTACAGAAACTCCTCGCGGAGGGCGTCTGACCACGCGCTGCCGGGGGGGGGGTTACGCGCTGCCGGAGGCAGCCGCCGCGGCCTCGGCCGACCGGCCGCCCTTCAGGTGGTAGACGTTGAAGGCCTTGCGGATCACGGGCTGCGCGACGGTGCGCACCGGGACGCCGCCGCTGGTCATGCCGTGCTCGGTGCCCGCGTGCGCGTGCCCGTGGACGGCCAGGTCCGCGCCCGCCTCGTCGACCGCCTCCGCCAGCAGATAGCTGCCGAGGAACGGATAGATCTCCAGGGGTTCGCCCGCGAGGGTGTCCGCGACCGGCGCGAAGTGCGTGAGCGCCACCCTCGTGTCGCACCCCTGCTCGGCCAGTTCGGCCAGTGAGGTCCGCAGCCCCTCGGCGCAGCGGCGGGTGTACCGGATGAACTCCTTCATCAGCGGCTCGCCGAACTCACTCCCACTGCGCCCGACGAACCCGCCGCCGAACCCCTTGGTGCCCGCGACGCCCACCCGCGCCCCGTCGACCTCGACGACCGTGCCCTCTCCTTCGAGCACGCGTACGCCCGCGTCGCGCAGGGCCGCGGTGACCTCCTCGGGCCGCTCGTCGTGATGGTCGTGGTTGCCGAGCACGGCGACGACCGGCACCGGCAGTCCGGCCACCTCCTCGGCGACCACCCGCGCCTCCTCCACCGTGCCGTGCCGGGTGAGGTCACCGGCGAGGAGCAGCAGGTCGGCGCAGTTCGGGAGCGTCTCGAAGGCGGGCCTGAGCACGCCCTTGCTGTCGAGGCCCATGTGAATGTCGCCCACGGCCGCGATGCGGATCATGCGACTTCCTCCGGGTGGTCGGGGGCCGCCGCATCGGCCACCACGATGTCGCAGTGGACCGTGAGACCGGCCAGCTGGTCGTTCACGGTCCGCAGCAGTTCCTCGCGGCAGTGCGAGGTGGGCACGGTCCCGACGACGTTCACGGATGATCCGCGGTGTTCGATGCGGATGCCGAGTTCGCCCAGTTCCTCCGCGGCGAGCCGCTCCTTCAGGTGGGCGATGCGGTACTCGACGTTGGCCGGGTCGTTCATCGGTCTCCTCCTTGCGGTGCGATGACGTCCAGGCGCTCAAGGAGGTACAGGAAGGCGGACGGCATCGGCGCGTCCCCGCACTCGTCGCGCACCGCCTCCCAGTCGACCATCTCCCGCAGCTGCCGCGCGATCGGCAGGACGGCGCCGAAGTCGCAGTGGTGCTCGGAGAAGGCGGCCAGGAGAGCCCGCATCAGGTCGGTGGGCGCCAGGACCGGCATGCGCACCGAGTCCACCGGCAGCTCCACGGCCCGCCCCAGCAGCTCGGCGGTCACCGGCTGATGGGCCAGCTCGAAGATGAGGTCGATGTCCTGGCCCAGGCACTTGGCCTTGAGGAGCCAGTCCTCGGGCGGCGCGTACACCGCGAGGCCGGCCTCCTCCAGGGTGGCCGCGACCGCTTCGGCGTCCTCGGGCTTGATGCAGAAGTCGGCGTCGTGCTGGAGGTTGCCGGTCCCGCCGTGCGCGTAGACGGCAACGCTGCCGGCGAGGGCGAAGTCGTGGTCGTTCCTCTTGAGTACGGCGGCGACCTGCTTGGTCGCCTCCAGGATGGCCTGGTTGAGGTCGGGGGGAAGCTCCTGCGTCCCCACGACGTGCTGCGGGTCCCCCAGGACGGGCCCGCCCACCGGTTTCCGTCCGTCGGGGGCGGTGTCCGGTGCGATGTCTTCTGCGTTCGGCGTCACCTGCTGCTCCGTTTCCGGACGCCGGCCGCCGCACTGGTCGTGCGCGTCCGGCAGTCTTCGACGTTCCCTGCCCAGGCAGCACCGGTACCCGGACCGCCGGGTTCGACACGGGCCAGTTCGCTGTGCGGCGGTGGTGCACGTATGTGCGTATCCGTACGTGATGGTGGATTTCCCTTATACCGCAGGCGGCGGCGCCCCACCTCTTCTCGCTCCCCGCTACGGCCGCCGCCACTCGTGGCTCCGCAGATGCGAGCCGGCCTGTGGGCCCATGCGCACCATGCCGCCGTCGGCGACCCAGGACGCGCCGGTGACGTACGAGGAGTCGGGACCGGCGAGGAAGGCGATGACGGCGGCGATCTCCCGGGCGTCGCCGGGCCGGCCGAGCGGGATGCCCGGGCGGGACTCCTCGTGCACGTCCGTGTCCTCCTGGCCGGTCATGGGCGTGGCGATCTCGCCGGGCGCGACGGAGTTGACGGTGATGCCGTGCTCCGCGAGCTCCAGGGCCATCACCTGGGTCAGCAGCCCGAGACCGCCCTTGGCCGCGCAGTATGGGGCCGCGCCCACGCGCGGCTGGTGCTCGTGTACCGATGTCACGTTGACGATGCGGCCGCCGTCGCCCTGGCGGATCATGCGGCGCGCGGCGTGCTGGCCGCACAGGAACGGCCCGACGAGGTCGACGTCCAGGACGCGCCGTACGTCCTCGTGTCCGAGGTCGAGGTAGGGGGTGGCGGTGCCCGTGCCGGCGTTGTTGACCAGGACGTCGACGCGGCCCAGCCGCTCGGCGAGGTCGTCGACCGCCCGCTGCGGCCGTCGGGCAGCCGGGTCGGGTCCATCTGGGCGACGGCCGCGCGCCGGCCGTGCCTGCCCACCTCCTCGGCCGTCCGCTCGGCGCCTTCCTCGTCGCTGTGCCAGGTGATACCGACGTCCATCCCCGCCTCGGCGAGCCGGACGGCCGTGGCCCGCCCGATGCCGGAGTCGGCGCCGGTCACGATGGCCACCTTGGCGGCGGAAGCGGCGGGAGCGGCGGAGTCGGTGGGGGCGGTCATGCGGCCTCCTGCTGGATCGCGTCGCGGGACGGATGGGTGGGCGGACGCCGGGCGGGTACCCGGGCGTCTCCGGCACGAACAGCTGAGCGGCGCCCGGCGGGCAACACGCTTAGCTTGATGAATAGCAGCAAAAGGAACAAATCGGGCTGAAGGAGTCGACAGATCGTGACGGACGTATCGAGCAAGGGCCCCGCCCCGGACGACGAGCGCAAAACCCTCACGAACCGGCAGGGCCACCCGGTCTACGACAACCAGAACCAGCGCACCGTCGGCGCCCGCGGCCCGGCGACGCTGGAGAACTACCAGTTCCTGGAGAAGATCAGTCACTTCGACCGCGAGCGCATCCCCGAGCGCGTCGTGCACGCCCGCGGCGTGACCGCGTACGGCTACTTCGAGGCGTACGGAAAGTTCGGCGACGAGCCGATCAGCCGCTTCACCCGCGCCAAGCTCTTCCAGGAGCCCGGCAAGCGCACGGACGTCGCGGTGCGGTTCTCCACGGTGATCGGCGGTCGCGACTCCTCCGAGGCGGCCCGCGACCCCCGTGGCTTCGCGGTGAAGTTCTACACCGAGGACGGCAACTGGGACCTCGTCGGCAACAACCTCGGCGTCTTCTTCATCCGCGACGCCATCAAGTTCCCCGACGTCATCCACGCGCTCAAGCCGGACCCCGTGACCTTCGAGCAGCAGCCCCGGCGGATCTTCGACTTCATGTCGCAGACCCCCGAGTCCATGCACATGCTGGTCAACCTCTTCAGCCCGCGCGGCATCCCCTCGGACTACCGCCACATGCAGGGCTTCGGCGTCAACACGTACAAGTGGGTCAACGACGAGGGCCGGACGCTCCTGGTCAAGTACCACTGGATGCCCAAGCAGGGCGTGCGCAGCATGACCGAGGAGGACGCGGCCAACGTACAGGCCGAGGGCCTCGGACACGCCACCAAGGACCTGTACGAGGCGGTCGCGCGCGGCGAGTACCCCGAGTGGGAGCTGCTCGTCCAGGTGATGGAGGACGGCGAACACCCGGAGCTGGACTTCGACCCGCTCGACGACACGAAGACCTGGCCCGAGCAGGACTTCCCGCCGAAGCCGGTGGGCCGGATGGTGCTCGACCGGATGCCGGAGAACTTCTTCGCGGAGAACGAGCAGATCTCCTTCGGCACCGGCGTGCTCGTGGACGGCCTGGACTTCTCCGACGACAAGATGCTGGTCGGCCGCACCTTCTCCTACAGCGACACCCAGCGCTACCGGGTCGGCCCCAACTACCTCCAGCTGCCCGTCAACCAGGCCAAGAACGCCCGCGTACGCACCAACCAGCGCGACGGCCTGATGACGTATCACGTCGACGGCGGCGGCGAGAACCCGATCGTCAACTACGAGCCGTCCATCACCGGCGGCCTGCGGGAGGCGCAGTACCCGACGCACGACGAGCAGGGGCCGGAGATCCGCGGCAGGCTCACGCGCAAGCGCATCCCGCTCACCAACGACTACCTCCAGGCCGGTCAGCGCTACTGCCTGATGGAGCAGTGGGAGCGGGACGACCTCGTCAAGAACTTCGTCGGCCTGCTCTCCCAGTGCCCCCGGGAGATCCAGGAACGGATGGTCTGGCACTTCCTGCTCGTCGAGAACGAGCTGGGCCTCAAGGTCGGCGAGGGCATCGGCATCACTCCGAAGGACGTGGCGCACCTCCAGCCGCTGGCGAGCCAGGACCTGACCGACGAGGACCGCAAGCGGCTCGCGAACCTCGGCGAGAATCCGCCGCGCGACGTGAGCGGTCTGACGATGACGCACTGCGTCCCGAACGAGCGGCACGAGGTCACGCGCTGAGGCGTGAGGCTTCGCTGACGTGAGAGTGGCCGGCCGCTGCGAAGCGGTCGGCCACTCGCGGTGCGCGTCTCCCGTTCGGGCCGTCAGCCCTCGGCGTTCTCCTGCGTCCAGGTCCAGGCGTACTGCAACCAGTCGGCGAGCGTCATGGCGCTCAGCGCCGCACCCACCAGCCGGGCGCCGCGAGCGCGAGACGTACGCCCCGACGAGCCCCGTCGCCGACCACGTCGACGCGCAGAACGGGCAGGTCGCCAGCTCGCCCACCGCCTGCTTGACGGCGTTGCCGCCCAGCGGCTCGTCCATCACCTCGCCCGCCTTGGCGTCCTCCACGCGGCGGGTGACCGGCGCCCGCAGAAAACCGGTGATCTTGGCCTTGGTGAGCAGCCGGGCCGTCTTGTACGTCGCGACACCCAGGAGCAGCACGTCCCACGGCGGCACCCGCTCCGGCAGGGTGACCCCGCGCCGCCGCGCCAGCACGGTGAGGGCGCCGGTGGCCGCCGTGAAGGCCGTGGCGAGGGTGGCGTAGCCCGCGAGGGGCACGGCTTCCTGCTCGTCGTAGCGCCGGTAGCCGCGGCAGCGGTGTTCATGGGTTTCGTCGGCCGTCATGGCGCCTCCAGGGGGAGCGGTGAGTCTGATGAGAGGTGGTGGTTCCGATGCCACGACGCACGGCGTACGCGGTGGCGGCCTCCGGACAGTGGGTCGACGAGGAGGAGGGGCGCCGACGGCTGCCCGCAGGTGAGGCCCACGCGTGGCGGCCCGGCCGCAACGAAACCGTCTGCGGCCTCTCCCTCGCCAAGTCGCGACTGACGCGCTTCCCCCACGTGCCGTGGACGGACGCCCTCCCGGCCTCCGGCGGCGCCGCGGACCGCGTATGCGCCTGTGCCCGAGGTGCGCCTCCGTGGCCGGCCGAACAGGCACCGACGCGCACCCTCCGTGGCGGCGGGAGAACCCGCGTCCGTGAGGGGGGCTGGAAGGGGCGGTCTTGGGGCTGGGGGTGAGGTCGGTGCCCTGCGGCGCGACCGTCGTCGCAGCGCGGGCATGGGTGCTCGGCTGCCGTGGCTGCGTGAGAATCCGCGTCCGTGAGGGAGGCCGGAAGGGCCCGTCCTGGGCCTGCGTGTCCGGCCGGTGCCCTGCGGTGCCCCGGCCGGCGCCGCCCGTCGCGTCGGCGTCGCGGTGCGCGGGACGATGCCGTCCGTCGCCGTCGTCGGAGCGTCGAGCCTCGCCGGTCGGCGCCCCGCGCCGGCCGGACCTCGCGCGCCGCTGTCGTAGGCCGAAGGGCGGCGTGACGCCGGGCCTCACCGGCCCGGCATCCGGCGGGGGCCCCGGCTGCCTTTGGCCCCGGCCTTCGACGT
>RBWT01000273.1 GCA_004010275.1 Streptomyces huasconensis | reverse complement strand
CGTGCGGCCACGGTGGGACCACCCCCCCCCCCGGCGCGCCCTGTTGGACGAAGAGACCATCGCCGCCGCCACGCAGCCCCTCTCCGACGCCGGGTGGAAGCACACCGTGGACGGGCGATGGATCCGCTGGACATCCCCCGCGGCAGACGCGGAAGTCCAGTTCGATGCCTTCGCCGCCCAGCACTCAAACCAGACCCTCGCGACCTGGACCGTCTGGGCCGGCCCCAACCCTGACCACCCCACCTCGTCCCCGCACACCCCCAGCTCGCTACTCGCCGACCTCGCTGAGAACCTCGCCCACGCAACCGGCACCCGCCAGAGGCAGACGACCAGCCGCGAACGCAGGACGAGCCTCGCCACCGCCCCCCGGCTATCCCGCAGTCCCAGCCGGCCCCGCTGCCAGCCGTACACACTGATCACTGGCCGCCAGAGGGCGCCGCACCGCCTCAGCGGAGTCCAGTCGGCGGCATAGGTGGTCCAGATGCGGCGGTTGGCAGGACCGCCGAGTGTCACCGCCATTGCTTAATTGGGTTTACTACTGTGCGTTTGGACCGGAGTGGGGAGTGCCGCCGAGCCCCGCACGTGTGGCGAGCGTACGTCGCGACCTGGCTAGGTCCGGATTAACGGCAAGAAGCGCGGACCACCCCCACGCGTGCGGGCAGCGCGCTACAGTGCTTGAGGTGGCGACCCTATTAAGTTGACGCATGCCTGACCGTTGAATGGGCGGTGTCGGGTTCATAGTTTGCCGCCAACGAAAGTGCGGGATCACGCCCCGTGAAGGCGTGACCCCGCAAGGACGGGTTCCTAAGACCCGGCCAGCTGGCCGCCTATGCGGTCAGCGAAGGGTAGTCAGGGACCAGCTATAGGCCGTGGCGCCTCCTCCAGTCGGTGAACCAGTCGGCAGCAGCTCGACCGGCCAGTGCTGACAGGAAGGTGAGCAAGGCCTTTGCTGGTCCCTTCCCCTTGTCGCGAGACTCCCCGTCGTTCATGTGTGCCTCCAATGCACCAATGGGGGTGGCTTGGCCACGAACTCATTTGCTGGTGCTGGGAGTTGCCCGCCGGACGGGCCGACATCGCAGAGACGACGATATGCCTTGCGGTCGAGCCAGAGAGCCACCTTCCCGAGAAGTCTGAAATCTCCCCCCATCCCCCGTATGTAGCCGTAAGGGCCGTTGGGTTGCGCGCCCAGCGCGCCACAACGCGCATACAGCACGCAATGGAGAGCCGAGGCCATCCCCCCAATCCGGAAATCTTCACAAGCGGATGAAGCCCGTTCGCCTTTTGTCAAATGCGCGTTCAAAAGGCGGGCGCGTCTCCGCCTGTAGCGCGCAAGGCGCGACCGGCAGGCGGGCGCCGCCCTCGTACGACGGCGCCTTCGGTCAACGCTCGCTCCGGGACTCGGCGCGTTGCGGTACGGGCTTGGTACTTTCGGGCGCATGACGCTGCGTTCGGTGGATCTGCGTAAAGAGCCCGTGGAAGCCGTACTGGACCGTGTGGAACGGTCGCTCGGGGTACGCCTGGATCACGAACTTGTGGTGCGTAAGCGCCGCTCTGTTGGGGCATCTACGGACCGCGGTACGTGGGTGCGCATCGAGCGGCGTGGGCTCGACCGGATCGGGGTTCAGGGCGGGGATGGCACCGCGTCCGCCGAGGCCCTGGTCGGGATCGCGAAGCCGGCCTGGCTTGCCGGCGTCGCGTGGCGGGACGAAACAGAGCCGGTGATGTGGCGAGCGGACGAGACGGAGCTGCTGCCCGGGGCACCGGTAGGCAGCGCCGTGGTGACGGAAGATCCGCGGTTGACCGAGGAGTGGTGGGCCGCGATGAACGCCTCTCTAGATGCCCTCGCCGCGCAGCACACCAACCGGATCGCGACACCGGATACCGAGACGCTCACGCAGGAACTCATCAGGGGAACGATCCACAGCGTCTTCCCCGGTGTCGATACGGCCGTCGTGGAATGGCGTCCGGCCCATGCCGATTTCAACTGGGCGAACATGACGGCGCCGTGTTCGACTGGTAGGACTGGGGCATGGCCCCGCGCGGCCTGGACGCGGCCAATCTGTGGGGAGCCTCCCTTGCCATCCCGGCCCTGGCCGACCGCGTCCGCAGTGAGCGGCGTGACGATCTGGAGAGCCGGGACGGCAAGCTGATGACGCTGTTCGTCGCCGCGAAAGTCCTCGGCCCTTACGCCGACCCGGACGACCCCCGGCTGGGGGCCGCCCGGGGAGACAGCGCAGCGAGTGGTGAGGGAACTTCAGGCGGGCTGACGGCGAGCCCACAGAAGCTGCCGGTACTCCCGTACCACTTGGTCGTCGACCTCGTACGCCAAGGCGCCGACCAGCTCCTCCAGGTGATCGACGTTGTCCGTGCCGACCGCGACCGCGTCGGCTGTGCTCGCCTCCGCCTCCGAAAATTTGGAGGAGCATAGGGGCGTGCTCGCTCCGGAAGTGGCTCGTGGAACTCACGCCCGCCGCGTCAACACCGCCCCCGTGAGCGGCGGGTAGATGCGGGGGGACCTGCGTCCCCGACAGGGCCGCGCATGCAGTGAGATCGAGGAAATCGGCCACCGAGCGTGCCTTGTGGTGTGCGGCAAGCTGTTTTCGAAGGTCGGTGAGGGCGCTGCTGCCGCGGGCGGAGTCTGCGCCGCCGAGTTGGTCGAGGGCGTGCTCGGCGACCTCGATGGCTGCGTCTACGTCGCCCAGGTCGAGGTGGGCTGTGGCCTGGCGGCTGAGGTAGATCCCGGCTCCGCGGGCCTCGGTGCTGTCGTCGTACGGGTCGTCGTGGTTCACGGCAAAGTCAAAGTGCTCCAGTGCTCGGCGGGGCTCGCCGAGTGAGAGTGCGCAGCTGGCGGCGACCTCGTGTACTTCGCCGTGGGTCATCCAGTACATCGAGGGCAGGTCATCTTCGGCTGGGCCTGCGCGGTCGCATGTACCTGCCGCTTCTCGCATACCGGCCATGCTCGGTGATCTTGCCCGCAGATCAGCCGTCTGGGTGAACTCCCCGGCACGGCCACCGCGCGATTCGCTATAGCTCACCTAGCATCCGGCGCAGGGCTTGGCGATGTCCTACATATGCGCAGTGTCCACCCGACGGGCCACCGCGCGATGAGCCAACTCGGCTGGCGTCGCATCTCAGCTCAGTTTGTGCCTCACGGAAGCGCACCGCGCGCCTGGGTCGGGACAGGAACGCGGAGCGGGAAGTTGACCGTGAAAAGCACTCGCCTCGAACGGCGTGCCGAAAAGCTCCAGGGAAGAGCAAGCGGTTCTCGAAGCGCATTTTTGGGAGCAGCATGACTGGCCGCTCATTGCCACGCGGAACCCCTGGGGCATCTGTTCCACAGACCCTCGCCCCGACGCACTCACCCTCATCTTTGAGGATGAAGACGTCAATCGCGAACATCCTGGTGAATCGATGGCCCGGGAACTTACCCGCCTTCTCCCCCGGGTATCTGAGGGGGAGTTGCGGGGTATCCCAGGGGCCCGGTTCTCGATCGAGGACGGTGAGATCGTTCTACGCAGAGTCGGTCTCCCCGGCAGCATCACCTTGGGCGGCGTAACCGTCGACGACTGGCTCACCGCCCTCGAACTCCAAAAGCGCGACTACGACTCGGACGGCACCCTCATGTGCCACACCAAGGCTCCCGACCAGTGGCACAGCAGTGAAAAGCCATATCGCAGCACCCAAGCCCACACCGTGGCCGCCCGACGCAACCGTCTACTCCGTACCTCAGCCTGGGTAGCTAGTGCCGAATCAGGCATCGTTCGCCCTGTTGGCGAGGGCTGGGCCGTCAATGCAGACTGCACCGCATGGAGTTGATCGCGCAGGGACGGGATGCTGATGTGTATGCCCTGGATGAGTCCAGGGTGCTGCGGCGATACCGGCACGGGGGCCCACTGGTCTGGAGTCACGCTTGATGACGCACCTTGCGGCATGTGGGTATCCGGTGCCGCGGGTGTACGAGATCACCGACACCGACATGGTTCTTGAGCGGCTGACCGGGCCGACGATGCTCGATGTGCTGGCCCGGCGTCCGTGGCGGGTGGGTTCTCTCGGCCGGGTGTTGGGCCGCCTGCACGACCGGCTGCATACGCTGCCGGCGCCGGAGTGGCTGCCCAAGCGCTTCAGCACGGCAGATGGTGACAGAGTGCTGCATCTGGACCTGCACCCAGGCAACGTCATTCTGACCCGGCGGGGCCCGGTAGTGATCGACTGGTGCAACGCGGGCGCTGGTGATCCGGCTGCCGATGTGGCGATGACCATGGTGACCGTGGGCAGTGCGGACGTGCCGGGACTCGCTGCCCGCCTCGGGCGGGGGCTGTTGCTGCGCGCTATGCGCAGCGGCTGCCGGACTGATCCGGCGGGACGGATGCAGGAAGCGGTCCGGGTGAAGCTGGAGGACCCGAATCTGACGCCACGGAGGCGGCGTGGTTGCGGCGGTACGCTGGCGGCCACAAAGGGCCTGGTGTGGGCTGGACGGATCGGTCAGGCCGCTGATCTGTGGCGGAGCGGGTGCGGGTACGCGAGATCGACGATGACGAGAGCAGACGGCTGCTGTGGATCATCCGCCGGGGCACCGGGTCGGTGGTGACCTGGCGGCGGGCCCAGATGGTCCTGCTGTCCGCACAAGGGATGCCAGTGGCGAAGATCGCCGAGGTAACGTTCACCAGCGCGGACCGGGTCCGGGATGTGATCCACAACTTCAACGCCGACGGCTTCGACTCCCTGTATCCGAAGTACTCCGGCGGCCGTCCGAAGACGTTCACACTGCCCTAGCGGCGCGAGATCAAGAAGATCACGAAGTCGAAACCGGCCGAGCACGACCTGCCATTCTCGACCTGGAGCCTGACCAAGCTGGCGGACTTCCTGGTCGCCGAGGGGGTGGTCGACGACATCAGCCACGAGGGCCTGCGCATCCTGCTCCGCGAGGAAGGCGTCTCCTTTCAACGCCTGAAGACCTGGAAGACCTCCCGCGATCCGGACTACGGGGCCAAGAAGGCCCGGGTCGAGCATCTCTACGCGATCGCCGACGGGGAGGTCATACCCGAGTCCGGTGAACCCGAAGTCATCTTCTGCATGGACGAGTTCGGCCCGCTCAACCTGATGCCCCATCCCGGCGTGCAATGGGCCGAGCGCGGAGGGAAACACAAGGACCCCGACCGTGAACCCCGCCGTCGGCGGCGGGCGACCTACAACCGCTACGGCGGAGTACGGCACCTGTTCGCCGCCCTGGACCTGACCAGGGACAAGCTCTACGGCCACATCAAGCCGGTCAAGAGACGCACCCAGTTCCTGGAGTTCTGCCGCTACCTGCGCAGCCTCTATCCGCCCGAGGTCCGCATCGCGATCGTCTGCGACAACTTCTCCCCGCACCTGACCACCAAGAAATGCCAGCGAGTCGGCACCTGGGCCACGGCGAACAACGTCGAGATCGCCTACACCCCGACCAACAGCTCCTGGCTCAACCGGATCGAGGCCCAGTTCACCGCCCTGCGCTACTTCACCCTCGACGGCACCGACCACGCCGACCACAAGGAACAGGGCAGCATGATCCGCCGCTACATCATCTGGCGAAACCGCCATGCCGACGACCGGCGCCTACGCGCCGTCGTCGACAGGGCGAACGTTGCTTGATGCGGCACTAGCGGGATGCTGCGCCGTGCCCCGCTCCTGCGGACGATCGGCACCCCCCTGTGGACCACCGGTTGGACCAACCTGGCCCGGGAACACGGCGGTTACGAGTGGATCATCGACCACATCCACGAACCGCTCGTTCGAGCCCCCTATCACCATCACGACTTCGTCGCTTTGCTCACCGACCCGGAGTGTGGGCTACCGGTCAACGTGACAGGACTGGACTGCGGCTGCCACCTTCCGCCCGCCCACAGGTACGGATGCCGTGTCTACGCCTACAGCACCACTGGCCGCTCCGGCGGAGTACAGGTGCGCTTCTCCCACCGCATCGGGAGTAAGGCCCGCGAGTTCGTAGATGGCCAGGATGGCTATGCGGCCCAACGGCGGCTATACCGGCAGCTGCCTGCGCACCTGCGGAACGATCCGCTGCGCTGACGCCTCCTTCGGACACTGAAGCCGAGGAAGCGAAATGCCCTCGGCACCTAGTGTCCTGAGTCGTTAATTCGTGTGCAGTATGCGGCGAGGGTGTCGAGTATGTCGTCGGCGGTCTTCGTCCAGACGAACGGCCTGGGGTTCTTGTTCCACTCGTTGATCCAGCCGCGGATGTCCCGTTCGAGTTCGATGACGCTGCGGTGGGCCGAGCGGCGGAGTTTGCGGCAGGTCAGCTCGGCGAACCAGCGTTCGACGAGGTTGAGCCAGGATGCCGAGGTGGGGGTGAAGTGCAGGTGGAAGCGGGGGTGTCGGAGCAGCCACTTCTTGACCGGCTCGGTCTTGTGAGTGGCGTAGTTGTCCAGGATCAGGTGGAGTTCGAGGTTCTTGGGGACGGCGGCGTCGATGACCTTCAGGAAGCGGAGGAACTCCTGGTGGCGGTGGCGGCGGTAGTGCTGGGCGATGACCGAGCCGGAGGCGATGTCCAGGGCGGCGAACAGGCTGGTCGTGCCGTGCCGGACGTAGTCGTGGGTCATCTTCGCCGGCGTGGTCGGCGCCATCGGCAGCACAGGCTGAGTTCGGTCCAGGGCCTGTATCTGCGACTTCTCGTCCACCGCGAGGACCAGGGCGTTCTCCGGCGGGGACAGGTAAATGCCCACCACGTCACGGACCTTGGTCACGAACTGTGGGTCGGTCGACAGCTTCCACGTCTCCACGATGTGCGGCTTGAGGCCGAACGCCCGCCAGATCCGCGAGACGGCCGACTGCGACATGCCCGCTGCCCCGGCCATCGAGCGCGTCGACCAGTGCGAGTCACCCGTCGGTGGCGCCTGGCCGAGCGTCGTGGCGACCAGGGCTTCGACCTGCTCGTCCGTGATCTTCCGCGGGGCTCCCGGCCGCGGCCGGTCCACCAGGCCCTCCAGCCGGTCCGCGGCGAACCGGGACCGCCACTTACGCACCGTCTCCCGCGAGACACCCAGATCATCCGCGACCTGCGCATTCGGCAGGCCCTCCGCGCACGCCAGCACGATCCTCGACCGCAGCACCAGCGCCTGAGACGCAGTCTGCTTGCGCAACCAGCCCCGCAGCACCCGGCGTTCGTGCTCGGACAACTCCAGCGGCAACGGCTTCGGGCCAGGCATCACCCCACCCTACAACCGCAAGCGAACTAACGACTCAGGACACTAGCACGGGATCCCCGGTTAGCGAAACCGGGGATCCTCCGCACCATTAGTGGTCCACCGCCACTCCCTGCCCGTCACGTCGAAAGGCAGCATCACGACGACAGCCCACACCTCCATACGCCGCTCGGGCCGACGCCGTGGCGGGGATCTCTATGCCGCGGTGTAGCTGAGGCGCAGAAGGTCATCAGCGCGTTCCAGGTCGCGCTCCGTACGCAGCTGCAGTTGCAGGTCACCCGTGCCGTGGTGGCCGAGCCCCGTCACGTCCCGGGTGAAGCCGGGTACGAGGTCGACCTGCTTGGGGTCAGCCTTGAGGTAGACGAGGAGCTTGGTCTGCTGGGGCGGGCAGACGCTGGCGAAGTTCCGCAGCCGTCGGTAGGCGCGGTACTGCTTGCGCTGCACCCGGGTGACGCCGTCCCCGAGTCCGACCAGGAC
>RBWT01000272.1 GCA_004010275.1 Streptomyces huasconensis | reverse complement strand
GATGACCTGGGACTCCACCGGAAGCTTCAGTTCCCTGAGCGCCGCCACCTTGGCGCTCTCCTGGGACTGACTGAACTCCTCGGCGTTCTCCTGAGTGGACTGCTGTTCGGTCTTGCCGTTCGGGTAGAGCGTGTCGTGCGGCACCACGATGTTGTCGTGCGCCAGCCAGCCGTAGACGGCCTCCGCGAGGTTCATCTTGTAATCGGCGCTGGTCACCCTGACGGTCGTCATGTTGAGGTTGCCACTCGTGGGGTACGTCTTGTGCCCCGAGATCTGCAGCACCGGCTCGCCGTCGTGATCACCGAGGGTGTTCACCGTGGGGCCCGGGGACATCTCCGAGTAGGGCACTTTGCTGAGCACTCCGGCGCAGAGCAGCGCGATCAGCATCAGGGTGGAGGCGAGCATCGTCGCAGTGCGGCGTGGCATGGAACGACAGTACGGGACAGGCCTGTCGCCGCACCTGTGGGGCCGGTCCGTACGGGGACACGGCCACCGCGGCTCCCGGAGCGGGACGTCACGTACCGGAGCGGGACTTCTCCATCGCCTCACGGAAGGCTGCGTAGCCGTTGAGCTCCACGTTGTCGCCGGTCCTGCCGGACTTGCGGTTACGGGCGGCCCAGCCGCCCCACAGTCCCGCCCCGACGGCCGCCAGCAGCGGAATCAGCAACCAGGCAAGTGATGCCATGTCGAACTCCCGACCCCATGAGCGACCACAACTGACTGATCAGCAGATTAATCATCCGCAAGGTCAACGCTCGCGGCAGGGGTCGGGTTACGCAACCGGAGCCCCACGATTCGTCACCGGGAGCCGGGGCCGAGCCCTCCCCGGGAGCGGGTCTCAACAGGCGCCGACCCACTCCTCCTTGCCGTCGGAGAACCGCTGGTGCTTCCAGATCGGCACCTCGTGCTTGAGGTCGTCGATCAGCTTGCGGCAGGCGTCGAAGGCCTCGGCGCGATGCGGGCAGGAGACCGCCACGACCACGGCGAGGTCGCCGACCGCGAGATCACCGACGCGGTGCACGGCGGCCAGGGCGCGCACCGGGAACTCGGCGACGACCTTCTCGGCCACCCGGCGCATCTCGGCCTCGGCGGTCGGGTGCGTCGAGTAACCCAGCTCGTCGACGTCGGCGCCGCCGTCGTGGTTGCGCACGGTCCCCACGAAGAGCGCCGTGCCGCCCGCCGCGTCATCGCCGACGGCCCGGAAGACCTCGTCCAGGGAGAGCGGGGTGTCACGGATCGCGAGAAGGCGAATCGGTTCCTGCGCGCCCTGCTCGCCCGGATGGTCCATCGTGGTACGTGCCATGCGGCCATGGTGCCGCACGCAGGCACACCACGGAATAGGACATCCATACAGCGGTCCGGCCCACGGCCAGGCATTCCACACGCACCTGCCCTAGCTATGGGCAGGTGCCGTCCCGAGCCGCCGTAGCTGTGGGCAGGCATTCCGCACGGCGGCTCCCACCCATGACAACCGCCCCCGCTATGGCAACCGCTCCGAGCCGCCCCAGCTGTGCGCAGGGATTCCCAGCCGCCCCAGCTGTGCGCAGCCGTTCCGAGCCGCCCGCTGTGGGCAGGCGTTCCGCACGGCGGAACGGGTGGGCACAGCGCCAGCTGCCGGGTGCGGTACAGCGGGGCGGCCAGCCAAGGCACCTGAGCGGGCCCACAGCAGGGCGGCGCCTACCAAGCCGCCCACAGGGTGCCCACAGCAAAGCGGCGCCCGCCATACCGCCCACCGGGTGCGCAGCACGGCGGCACCACCCCAAGGCCCCTCAGATCCGCCGCCGCGCCTTCCGCGCCCTCCGCACCACCGCCGCCGCACCCAGCAGCGCCACCGTCGCCCCCGCGGCCCCCGCCGCCGTCGCGTCCTTGCGCCCGAGCCGCCGCCCGGCCACGGTCCGCCGCCCGGCGACCTCTTCGAGCAGCTCCGCGAGGACCTCCTCGTTGGTCCACTGCGGCCGCCACCCGGCATCGTGCAGGCGGCTGACACTGACCACCCAGGGATACATCGTGTAGGCGAGGTCACCGGCCGGCGAGGGGGTGAGCCCGATGCGGTGCAGCCGGGCCGCCGCGCCGAGCGCGACCGCCGAGGGCAGCTCCATCCGGCGGATGCCGCTGAGCTCCTCGACCTCCTCCTGCTCCAGCCAGCCGTCACACCCCACGGCCAGCTCGCCGTCGACCTTCTCCAGGACGGCGTACTCCAGAGCACTGCACAGATCCTCGACGTGACAGAACTGCCAGGCCGGCCGGGAGCCCGCCACGACCAACAGGCGGGGCGACTCGAAGTACCGGGTCAGGGCCGTGTCGGTGCCGCCCACCAGGATCGCGGGCCGAACGACGGTGACGTTGAGCCCGGGGTGCGCGCGCGGCGCCCGGCGGGCGAGCCGCTCGACCTCCAGAAGGTCACCGACCCCGGTGGCCTCCGCGGTCGCGCGCAACTCGGCGTCTTCGGAGAGGGGCAGTTCGTTCTCGGGCAGCGCTCCGTAGACCATCGCCGAGGTGCACAGGACGACACGGTGGACGCCCGCGGCGGCAGCGGCGGTCAGGACGGTCTGCGTGCCCCGTACGTTGTACGCCGTACGGGCCGCGCCATCGGTCTCCAGGTCGAGATCGAGCGCCAGGTGCACGACGACGTCAGCGCCGCGCAGCTTCTCGGCGATCGCCGGGTCCCGCACGTCCAGGATGTGCCACTGGACCTGCGAGGAGTCGCCTCGGCGCTCGTCGATGGCGATGACCTGCTTGATCTCCTCCGAGGCGGCGAGGCGCTCGGTCAGCAGCGCGCCCACGCCGGAGGCGGCGCCGGTGACGGCCACGACGGGCCCACGGGCGGGCGGCGGGGTTGACGGGTTTCGCGCTGCGCGAACCTGTGGATCTGGGGAACTCACCGGGCGTCTCCAGCGGTTGTCTTCAGTACGTACGCGAATGACGCGTACGTACCAGGTGGCATCCATCCTGCCGCAGGCCATCAGTCGGCGAAGCACCGAGGCCCGAACCCGTCACGGTGTCTACGCTGGGTGGTGTTGTAGGGCAGCCGCCGCCGGAACGATACCGGCGGCCTGACGAGCCGAGGAATCCCGTGAGTGACACCCCATTCGGATTCGGCCTTCCGCCGGAGGAGCCGGAAGACGGCGACGAGGGCAAGAAGAAGGAATCCCCCGGACAGGGCCAGGGCGGGGGGCAGGGTGCCACCGGTGGCCCCGGCAATCCGTTCGGTTTCGGGTTCCCCGGCGCGGGCGGCCCGGGCGGCGGGGACAACCCGTTCGCCGCCATGTTCGGTTCCATGAACCCGAACGACCTGGGGGCCGCCTTCCAGCAGCTCGGCCAGATGCTCTCGTACGAGGGCGGCCCGGTGAACTGGGACATGGCCAAGGACATCGCGCGCCAGACCGTCTCCCAGGGGACGGCGGACGGCGTCAAGGACGCCAGCGTCGGCCCCGCCGAGCGCTCCGCCGTCGAGGAGGCCGTGCGCCTGGCCGACCTGTGGCTGGACGACGCGACGTCGCTGCCGTCCGGGTCCGGCACGGCCGTGGCGTGGAGCCGCGCCGAGTGGGTCGAGGCGACCCTGCCGGTGTGGAAGGAGCTGGTCGACCCGGTCGCCGAGCGCGTCGGCCTCGCCATGGGCGACGTCCTCCCCGAGGAGATGCAGGCCATGGCGGGCCCGCTGATCGGCATGATGCGCTCCATGGGCGGCGCCATGTTCGGCCAGCAGATCGGGCAGGCTGTCGGTGTCCTCGCCGGTGAGGTCGTCGGCTCCACCGACATCGGTCTGCCGCTCGGCCCCTCCGGGAAGGCCGCGCTCCTCCCGGTGAACATCGAGACCTTCGGCAAGGACCTCGGCATCGACAAGGACGAGGTGCGGCTCTATCTGGCGCTGCGCGAGGCCGCCCACCAGCGGCTCTTCTCGCACGTCCCGTGGCTGCGCTCGCACCTGTTCGGCGCCGTCGAGGGATACGCCCGCGGGATCAAGGTCGACACGGCCAAGCTGGAGGACGTCGTCGGCCAGCTCGACCCGCAGAACCCCGAGCAGCTGCAGGAGGCCCTCCAGCAGGGCATGTTCCAGCCGGAGGACAGCCCGGCCCAGAAGGCCGCCCTGGCGCGCCTGGAGACCGCTCTGGCGCTCGTGGAGGGCTGGGTGGACGCCGTGGTGCACGCCGCGGCCAAGCCCCGTCTGTCGTCCGCCGACGCCCTGCGGGAGACGCTGCGTCGCCGCCGTGCCTCGGGCGGCCCCGCGGAGCAGACGTTCGCCACGCTGATCGGCCTGGAGCTGCGCCCGCGCCGCCTGCGGGACGCCTCGCGCCTGTGGGCCTCGCTCACGGACGCGCGCGGTGTCGACGGCCGCGACGGCCTGTGGGAGCACCCGGACATGCTGCCGACGGCGTCCGACCTGGACGACCCCGACGGCTTCGTCCACCGGGAGCAGATGGACTTCTCCGAGCTGGACAAGATGCTCGGCGAGGCCGCGGGCGGCGGTTCCTCCCCGAAGCCGGACCTCACGAAGGACGAGCGCGACGACCAGTCCCCGGAGGACGGCGGCAAGTGAGCCTCTACGACGACGCCGTCCTCGTCCTGAAGGGGTACGAGGGACGGGGCGGCCAGGCCGAGCTGCGCCAGGCCTATCTGGACCACCTGTCCACGCACGGCGACGCCGGCATGTGGAAGGCCTGCACCGCGGGCCACGTGACGGCGAGCGCCCTGGTGGTCGACCCGTCGCGCGGGCGGGTCCTGCTCACCCTGCACAAGAAGCTGCGGATGTGGCTCCAGATGGGCGGCCACTGCGAGCCGGGCGACACGACGCTGGCCGCTGCCGCGCTGCGCGAGGCCACGGAGGAGTCCGGCGTCCCCGGCCTGACGCTGCTCCCGGGCGACCCGGTCCGCCTGGACCAGCACCCGATCCCCGGGCCCTGCACCCAGCATCTCGACGTGCAGTACGCGGCGCTCGCCCCGGCCGACGCCGTCGAGGCCATCAGCGACGAGTCCCTGGACCTGCGCTGGTTCGCGTACGACGAGGTGGCGTCCGTGGCCGACGAGTCGGTCGTACGCCTGCTGGAGGCGACAAGGGCGCGCCTGTAAGAGGCGCCCCTGAAGGGGCGCGGGGAACTGCGCGACCGGCCACCCCGGCCCGCAGACAACCCGCGCCCCTTTCGTCACCGCTGGACCCGCGGAGCGCTCAGCTCCAGACGTTGCCCTGGTTCTGCCCACGGGCACCTTGCTGCCCCACGCCGAACTGCGCCCCGGCGCCCCGCCCGATGACCGCGTTCTGCGGCGGCAGCATCTCGCTCGGCTGGACGAGCGCGTACCCCTGCCCCATGAAGCTCAGCTCCCAGCCCTCGCCGGTGTTGCCGCGGCGCCGCCAGACGCCCGAGGAGTGGGTCTGGGCCTGCATTTGCACCCGCAGGCCGTTGGACCAGGCGACGACGGCGTCCGCGTCCGCGTTGACGTACCGGTCGGGCGTGACCTGGAGCATCAGCGGCTGACCGGACGTCATCAGGGCGACCTTGCCCCGCCCGGAAATGTTGAGCTGGTACTTGCCCGAGCCGGAGATGCCGTACTGGCTGTCCACGGCGATGACCTGGTGGGTCAGCGACGAGTCCATCGCGAGCACGTAGCTGCTGTCCACCGTCAGACCGTCCTGGTCCACATCCACCACGTGGATGTGCTGGGCGAGGTTGGCGAAGTAGACGGTGCCCTGGCCGTGGCAGCGCATCAGGTCCAGGCCCTCACCGGTCTGCGCGCGGGCACGCTGGCTGCCCTGGCTCTGGTACTCGGCGTCGAACTCGATCATCCCCTGATAGGCGACCATGGCGCCCTTGCGGGCCAGAACGTCGTCATGCCCCTCCAGGGCGACCCGCAGCAGCTGCGGGTTCTGGACGGAGTAGCGCTCCTGGGTCTGCTGTTCTGCGTATGCGAAAAGCGGGCTCTGCATGGTGTGTTGCTCCCCCTCAGCCCCGTGCTCGGAGACGGTCGGTGCTGTCCTCGCTGGGCTGTACGACGACGATGCCCTCTCCGGAGAAGCCCATCTGGTAGGCCTCGCCGCTGCCGCGCCCGATGAGGGAGCCGGCCTTGAAGCTGCGCTTGCCCTTCACCTTGAGGTTCGGGGACCAGGCGATCAGGGCGTCCGGGTCGACGTACGTCTCGTCCTCGCCGCGACCGCAGTCGACGACGATGGGCGTGCCGCGGGAGGTCAGCGCGACCCACCCCTGGCCGGAGATCGTGATGTTCCACAAGCCCTGCCCGGCGAACTTGGCCATGCCCTTGACCCGCTCGACGCCCCACTGGAGCGACGCGTCGAAGGCGAGCAGGTTGGTGCCGTTCACCGAGAGGGAGTCGCCCGCCAGGTTGATGACGACGACGTCCGCTCCGTAGTCGGCGAGATAGAGCAGGCCGTCTCCGGAGCACTTCATCAACGGCGCGCCCTCGCCGGTCATCCACTCCCGCGCGACCTGGCGGACGGCGGGCGGGTTCGGCTCGTACTGGACGAACCCTTCGTAGGCGACCATCGAGCCCACGCGCGCGAGGAGGTCGTTGCCGGTCTGCATGGCGACCTTGACCATGTGGTGGCCGTGGTTCTCCATGCGGGCGGTGACGGGTGCGGGAGCGAAGCCCGCGAGCTGCTGGTTCATGACGGGCTCCCTCAGACCTCGTACGGCTGGACGACGATGAAATTGCCGGGCGCGCCACGGAACTGGAGGTTCACGCTCTCCCCCGTGGAGCCCGCGTACGCGTTGCTGCGCAGCCGTACCTGGCTGGAAACGATCGCCTGCGCGGCGGCCGACCAGGCGACGACGGCATGACAGTCGGCGAACGTCGTCGGCGTGACGGGCAGCACCACGGGCACGCCGTGGGTCTTCACGATGACCGTGCCGCTGCCCTGGAACTGCATGACGAACAGTGCGCCGCCGGGGATGCCGTGGCCCTCGATCCTGCGCACCTCGTGCTGGAGGGACTCGTCGAAGGCGAGGACGTTCTCCGCGGAGACGCAGATCGCATCGCCCTGGAGTTCGATGGGGTGCAGGTGCGTGCCCTCCTCGGCGAGGAAGACCTGGCCGCGGCCGGAGCAGCGCATCAGCTGCATCTCCTGGCCGGTGGCGTTGCCGACGATGCGGCCGGCGAAGCCCGCGCCCTTGTAGCTGAACTCGACCTTGCCCTGGTAGAGCACCATGGAGCCCTGGCGGGCGAGGATCGGCTGGTCGGCCACGCCGAGGTCGACGCGGATCAACTTCTCGTTCTGCTGCGTCCAGCGCTGGCCGGTGGGAGCTTCGCGGTACTTCTGGAGGGCGGCGGCGACACCGGCGCCCTGGGGGGCCGCACCTTGCGGGGCTCCCTGGGGTGCCGGGGGCTGGCCGGGGAACTGACCGCTCGGCGGCTGCTGACCGTAACCGGGAGGCATGGGGGCCTGCGGCTGCTGGCCATAACCGGGAGGCATGGGCGCCTGCGGCATCGGGGCGTGCGACTGCTGGCCATAGCCCGGCGGCAGGGGCGCGGTCTGGCCGGGAGCCTGCTGCTGGCCGGGCACCTGGCCGTACTGGGGCTGCTGCGGGGGCTGCTGACTGGGCTGGCCGTACGGCGCGGGGGCGGATGCGGGCGGCATCGTGCCACCGGGCGGCTGGTGCACCAGCGCCACGATGGTCTGCGCGGAGTGCACCGGCGGCTCGGCCTGGACGGGCGCCGGGGGCGGGGTGGCGCCCTGCGGCGGCGCGAAGCTCTGCACGGGGGCGGGCGCAGGTGCCGGG
>RBWT01000271.1 GCA_004010275.1 Streptomyces huasconensis | reverse complement strand
GGGTGTGGGTGCGTGGGGGTTTCCCCTCCGGAGCGTTCGCGGGTGCGCGTGGGGGTTTTCCTCGGTGCGGTCGCGGGTGTGGGTGGGGGGTTCTCGCCTTCGCGGGGGAGTCGGAAGAAAGTTGGGGGCACTCGTGCATGGAGATCGAAGTGTGGGGGCAGGCGGACCGTACCCCCACGGGAGTGGTCAACACCCCCACGGCGGCCGCCACGCTCCCTCCCCCGAGGTGGCGGCCGCCCCCCCTTGGGGGATCTGTGGGCGGCCACACGGGCCCGGGGGTCAGGGGTGGTCGGGGCGCGATAGCCTGACGGCGGATCTCTCTTGATGCCAAGAGATCGATCATCGAGAGGCGATCGAGGACTCGAAGCGGCGTCGGCGGGGAGATCCAGGAAATAGAGGACCCCGGTACGTCTGTACGAGGGATCAGGGACCCCACCGCCAGCTGTCTTACGGAGATCGCCATGACCCGCACTCCCGTGAATGTCACCGTCACCGGCGCGGCCGGCCAGATCGGCTACGCGCTGCTCTTCCGCATCGCCTCCGGCCACCTGCTCGGCGCTGACGTGCCGGTCAACCTGCGCCTTCTTGAGATCACGCCGGCGCTGAAGGCCGCCGAGGGCACCGCCATGGAGCTCGACGACTGTGCCTTCCCGCTGCTGAACTCCATCGAGATCAGCGACGACCCGAACGCCGCCTTCGACGGCGCCAACGTCGCGCTGCTCGTCGGCGCCCGCCCCCGCACCAAGGGCATGGAGCGCGGTGACCTCCTGGAGGCCAACGGCGGCATCTTCAAGCCGCAGGGCAAGGCCATCAACGACAACGCCGCCGACGACATCAAGGTGCTCGTCGTCGGCAACCCGGCCAACACCAACGCGCTCATCGCGCAGGCCGCCGCCCCGGACGTACCGGCCGAGCGCTTCACCGCGATGACCCGGCTCGACCACAACCGCGCGCTGTCGCAGCTCGCGAAGAAGACCGGCGCGTCGGTCGCCGACATCAAGCGGCTCACCATCTGGGGCAACCACTCCGCCACCCAGTACCCCGACATCTTCCACGCGGAGATCGCCGGCAAGAACGCCGCCGAGGTCGTGAACGACCAGGCATGGCTCGCCGACGACTTCATCCCGACCGTCGCCAAGCGCGGCGCCGCGATCATCGAGGCCCGTGGTGCCTCGTCGGCCGCCTCCGCCGCCAACGCCGCCATCGACCACGTCCACACCTGGGTCAACGGCACGGCCGAGGGCGACTGGACCTCCATGGGCATTCCGTCCGACGGTTCGTACGGCGTTCCGGAGGGTCTCATCTCCTCCTTCCCCGTCACGGTGAAGGACGGCACGTACTCGATCGTCCAGGGCCTGGAGATCAACGAGTTCTCGCGTGCGCGCATCGACGCGTCCGTCAAGGAGCTGGCCGAGGAGCGCGAGGCCGTGCGCGGTCTCGGCCTCATCTGACGACACCCTGCGGGGTGCTCCGCCCCCGGCAGCCGTTCACCGGCCGCCGGGGGCGTTTTCATTCGAACGCGATGACCGTCTACGACTTCTGCCCCGCACCTGGTCCGGACGGGCCGTAGCCCGCCGTGACCACCACCGCCGCGGCGACCACCACCAGCGCCACCACGCGCAGCGCCGCCGCCATGCCGTCCGCGAAGCCGCCGGAGGTGTGCGCGGCGAGCGTCGTTCCGGTGACCGCGACGCCGAGTGCGGCGCCGGCCTCCCGGGCCGAGGTGCTCAGACCGGAGCCGAGGCCGCCTGGCGCGCCGGGAGCGAGCTGACGACGCTCAGCGTCAGCGCGGGCATGCACAGCCCGGTGCCCGCCGAGATGACCAGCAGCCAGCAGGCGTACACCGCGTAGGGGGTCGACGCCCCCGCGGTGGACGCGCCGAGCAGGCCGAGGCCGATCAGGAGCAGTCCGCCGCCCACCACGGGCCGCGGCCGGTGGGACCAGCGGGCCGCGAGCCGCGGGACCAGGGCCATGCCGATCGTGAGGGGGACGATGGCGAGGCCCGCGCGGGCGGCGCCGTACCCCTTCACGTACTGCAGGTACTGCGAGTTGATGTAGAAGAGCGAGAAGAGGCCGAAGAAGCACGCGGCCGTGCCGAGCGATGCCGCGCGCAGCCGCCGGGAGCGGAAGACCCGCGGGTCGAAGAGCGGGGTGCGCGAGCGCAGGGCGTGGACCGCGAACAGGGCGACGAGGGCGGCGCCCACCGCGAAGGCGGCCAGGATGCGGGCGGACGTCCAGCCGTACAGCGGGCTCTCGATGATGCCGAAGAGGAGGGCGAACAGGCCACCGGTCAGCAGGAGCGTGCCCACGGGGTCCGGCCGGGGCGCCGCGGTGTCCTTGTCCGTGCGCGGTGTGGTGCGGGCCGCCGTCAGGGCGAGCAGGGCGGCGAGCGGCACCACCGCCCAGAACAGCGCGCGCCAGGACAGGTACTGGCCGGCCAGGCCGCCGCCGACGTTCCCGGCGAGGCCGCCGAGCCCCGCGGCGAGCGTCCAGGCGGCGAGGGCACGGGGCCGGTGCTCTGGCGGGGCGACGCGGCAGCAGGATCGACAGCGTCGCGGGCATGATCAGCGCGGCCCCCGCGCCGGACACACCGCGCCCTGCGACGAGCACCGCCGGGGTGGTGGCGAGCGCGCTGAGCGCGGCCCCGGCCGCGAACAGCCCGAGCCCGCAGAGCAGCGCGCCCTTGCGGCCGTACCGGTCGCCGAGCGCGCCGGCCGGGATGAGGAGCCCGCGAAGTCGATGACGTACGCGTCGACGTCCACAGCAGATCGCTGGACGACGGGTGCAGGGCGGACGAAGTCAGCTGCGGGACAAGGAGGTTGACGGCGGCGACCATGCCCTGGGCGACGAGGACGCAGGCGCAGAGGGTGAGCAGGGTCGAGCGTCGCAGCGGGGACGCGGGCGCGGAGGCGGCTGGGGGTGCGGGCGGCCGGGGCGTGGTGCGGGCAGGCGAAAGCAAGGCTCCTCCTGAGGAGCGTCGTGACGTGGGATGTGCCGCCACCGTAGGCTCGGACCCGACTTGCTTTCCAGTGCAACCTTTGCAAGGGATGAATGCGTGTGACGCAATCCAGCGGCGGACCAGGGGCGGACGGGGTGGGGCTCGACCTCAATCTGCTCCTCGCCCTCGATGTCCTCCTCGACGAGCAGAGCGTGTCGGGTGCCGCCCGCCGCCTGCACCTCTCGGAGCCCGCGATGAGCCGCACGCTCGGCCGCATCCGCAAGGCGCTCGGCGACCCCGTCCTCGTACGGGCGGGACGGCGGATGGTGCCGACGCCGCACGCGCTCGCGGTGCAGGCCGAGGTCGCCGCCGTGGTGGAACGGGCCCGCGCGCTCTTCGCCGGGCCCGGCGCGGTCGACCTGCGCACGGTCTCCCGCACGCTGACGATCCTCAGCAACGACGCCCTCGCCGCCGCCTACGGCCCCGCGCTCCTGGCCCGCGCCGCGAAGGAGGCGCCGGGTGTGCGGCTGCGGTTCCTCGGCGAGAGCCACGAGGACGTGCCCCTGCTGCGCCAGGGCACCGCCGACCTGGAGCTGGGCGTGATCGGCGCGACCGCGCCCGAGGTGCGGGTGGAGCACTTCCGCGACGACCGGATGCTTGGTGTCGTACGTCCTGAACATCCGCTGCTGGACGGCAAGCTGACGGTGCGTCGGTTCGCTGCCGCCGACCATCTGATCGTCTCGCGCCGGGGGCGCCTGTCCGGGCCGCTGGACGCCGCCCTCGCCGAACTCGGGCTCAGCAGACGGGTGGTGGGCAGCGTGGGGACGTTCGCCGCGTCCGCCTTCATGCTGCTGCGCACGGACCTGGTCGGCCTGGTCACGTCGTGGGCCCGCCCCCTGACGGACACCCTGGGCCTCGTCACCTTCGAGATCCCCCTCGACCTGCCGCCGCTGCCGCTCGGCATGGCCTGGCACCCCCGGCACGACGCGGACCCGGCGCACGCGTGGCTGCGGGGGGTGCGCGCGGGGAGCTGCTCACCCGAGGCGGTGCGGGAGCTGCTCACCCGAGGCGGGTGGTGAGGGCGGTGGTGAGCCAGTCGGCGGTGCGCGGCAGCCAGTCGGCGCGGGCGTTGCCCAGGAGGTGGTCGCCGTGCGGGACGAGGAGGTACTCGCCGCGCGGTGCCTCGGCGGCGAGCGGCGCGCCGTTCACGACACCCGGGATGACGTCCTCGCCGCCGTCGACCACGAGCAGCGGGCAGGTGATACGGGCGGCGGTGCCGCGCAGGTCGACACGGCCTACGAACTCCCGTGCCGCGTCCGGCGATCCGGCCCGTTGAGCGAGCGTCGCGCGGACGAACGGCACCGTGTCGTCCCACCCCGTGAGGCGGTACGGTCCGCTGACCGTGGCCGCCGCGCGGACGCGGGGCTCGTGCGCGGCGCCCATGGCGGCGAAGTACCCGCCGAGGCTGAGCCCGAGCACGCCCACCGGTACGGGGCCGAGCCGCTCCTCCACGGCGTCGACGACGCGTGACAGGACCCGCTGGTACTCCGCCTCGAAGACGGTCGAGGCGGCGCGCACCCCCTGGCCGGGTCCGTCCATCGTGAAGACGGCACTGCCGCGCCGCAGCAGGGCCTCGGTCACGTCATGGAACTCCTCCTTGGACGAGTCGAGCCCAGGGACGACGATCACCAGGGAGGTTGGGGCGCCTCCGCCGCCGTCCGGTGTGCGCAGCCACCCGGCGTACGACTCCTCCTCGACCCGCAGATGCCCGGGGTCGAGCAGCGCCAGGGCGCGCCCCATCGCCGCGTCGGCCTCGGCGGCGGCCCGTGCGGTCAGGGCGCGGTCGGGGTGGGGCAGCAGCACCGCGTAGTGGAACCAGCGGGCGGCGGCCTTGAAGGCCTCGCCCGCCGAGACACCGGCGCCGCCCTCCGCGTACGCCTCGGCGGCGGCCACCAGCCGCTGCCCCTGCGCGCGGAAGGCGGCGGGCCACTCCAGCAGATCGCGCAGCCCGCCGGTGACCCGCTCGTACGCGAAGGGGTCGAGCCCGGCGCCGAAGGCCCGGGAGCGGTTCTGCGCGATGAAGTCGGGGAGGAGGCCCGGGGTGGTGAGGAGGTGATCGGCGGGAGCACTGGCTTGCTGCGGGGCGGTCATCCGGACAGCACATCGCGGGCGGCCCGGAGAGGTCCAACAACCGTTCCGGCAGGTCGACAACCGCTGGTTGTCGGCGCAGGTGGCAGGCGTCGCCCACTACGCTGCGGCCCATGGAAGCAGCACCGGACGGCCCCGACCTCGACCTCGCCCAGGTCCGCGCCTTCGTCGAGGCGGCGGCCGGGGCCGAGCCGCACTTCGGGCGGGCGGCGCGGCGGCTGGGCCTCACCCAGCAGGCACTCTCCAAGCGCGTGGCCCGCCTCGAAACCGCCCTGGGTGTACGCCTCTTCACCCGCACCGGCCGCGGCGTCACCCTCACCGCCGAGGGGCACCGCTTCCTGGCACCGGCCCGCCGGGCCCTGACCGCCGGACGCGCGGCGGTCGACGCGGCACGGGCGAGCGCGCACCGGCCCCTGCGGATCGACACGTGGGGGCACCTGTACGAGCCGATGCGGACCCTCGCGACGGTCGTCGAGGCCGCCGCCACGCGACCGGGGTGCCTCGCTCCGGAGCCGGGCGCGGCCCGGGATTTCGCCGCCGTGGCCGAGGCGTTGCGGCGCGGTGAGGCGGACGCGGGCTTCGGGCGTCGCCCCGTGCCGGCGCCCGGCGAAGCCGAGGAGCTGACGCACCGCCCGGTCCGCCTGGAGCCGGTCGACGAGGTCTGGGCGACGCGCACCCCCTCGCCACCGCCTCCGCGCTGCGCCCGGCCGACCTGCGGGACAGCGTCCTGCGCTACCCGGCGGACGCGGGACGCCTGGACTTCCTCACGCGCTTCGCCGACCACTTCGGCGTGGAGCGGCGCGCGAGCGGCCCGAACCTCGGTCTCGTACCGCTCCTGGTCCACCTCGCCGCGACGCCCACCCACTTCACGCTGCTCCCGGCGGACCTGCCGCTGCCCGCCGTGCCGGGCGTCCGCGTCGTGCCGCTGGTGGACCCGACTCCCCTTTACGTCTGGTCACTTGTCTGGCCGAAGGAGCGGGCCCCGGAGGGGTTGCCCGAACTCCTGTCCATGTGCGCGGAGTTGGCCGAGAAGCACCGCTGGCTGGAGTACGAACCCTCCCGGGACTGGCTTCCCTCCTGAAGGCATCCGACGTCGATCACTCTTGCTGACCTGCTCATGAATGTAGTACTTCTTATACATGAGCGAGCAAGTGCACAACAGATTGGCGATGGTGCGCGCCGAGCGGAAGGTGTCGCGCCAGCGCCTGGCCGAGGCAGTGGGAGCCCACTACCAGACCATCGGCTACATCGAGCGGGGGCAGTACAACCCGAGCCTCGACCTCGCGCTGAAGATCGCGAACTTCTTCGAGCTGCCGGTCGAGGCCCTGTTCTCCCTCGAACCGTTTCGCCCGCTCACGGATCAGGTTTACGGGAGGAACCAGTGATGACGACCAGCGACCACCGCCCTCTGACCACCTACGACCGGCGGATGCACCGGCTGATGAACCGGCGGGAGGCGGCGCGCTTCCACGCCACGGCGGCCCGCAGGCGCGCCTGGGTCGTCACGCACATCCTCCTGACCGTCGCGAGCGAGGCGGCCTGGCTCGGCGCCGTCGTCTGGGAACAGCGCTGGGCCACCTGGACCATGCTCGGACTCCTGCTGCCCTGGTGCTTCGCGACCGGCGTCATCAACAGCTCGACGCGCGGCCTGCTCGAACTGCGCGTGCGCGCGCTGGACGAGCGTCAGCGCGCCGAGCGGCTCCGGGTGGCGGCCCTCGCCCAGCGCGTGATGATGTGGGTGCTCCTTGCCGCGACCGTCGGGGCGGGCGTCGCCGCTCTGGCCGGGGTGGAGGTCGAGGGTCTCGTCTTCCCCGTCCTGTTCAGCGTCTTCGTCGTGCACTGGATCATGCCGCTCTGGATGGCAGGCCTCACCGCACGCGACGAGCCGGACCTCGACGACGACGAGGACATCGCCGTCGAGGCAGCCGGAGCCGCGTGAGCCCCCGGGGCAGGGCAACCGGGTGCGTCACGCTTTCCGCAGGCGCTCCTTCAGCTTCGCCACGTCCACCGACTCCTCCGGCGACGGCGTCTTGGCCGGCACCGGTTCGCCGTAGTCGGTGAAGCCCGTCGTCGTCCGCTCGCCGCCGTCGTCGCGCTCCACCGACTTGACCAGGTAGGGCGTGCCCTCGGCGGCGATGTACATGGTGTTCTTCCTGCCGTCGTCCATGCCGGTCAGCGGGATGGCGTCGACGCCGTCGACCGTCGTGGGCTCGCCCTTGTGCAACGACTTCGCGTCGTCGGTGTCGTCGGAGTCCTGGATCTCCCGCTGCAACTCCTTGAGGTCACAGACTTCGGCGACGTCCTTCAGCATCGGGTCGCCCGTCGTGCCGTGGAGGTAGCGGCCCTTGAAGAGCTCGGCGGCGGCCTTGCCGTCGCCGCCGGGGACCTGGGTCCTCCAGAAGGTCTCGTCCGGCTTCATCCACACCTTGTCGCCGCGTTTGACCAGCTCCAGCGAGGCGCCCCCGGCTTCCTTCATCGTGCCGGCGCAGTTGCCGTCGCGGTCGAGGGTCAGTTCGAGGGACGTCGGGTCGTCCGCGCCGGCATCGGTGTCGGCGTCGGCGCCCGCGTCACGGTCGTCACCGCCCTTCGCGGTGGTGTCCCCGCCCGTCCGCTTCATCGAGAGATGCACCGACCGCGCGTCCAGCAGCTCCTGCTTCGCCCTGTCGGAGATCTTCCGGGCGCTCATGCCCGCGAGACCGTTCCCGCCCCCGCCCCCGCC
>RBWT01000270.1 GCA_004010275.1 Streptomyces huasconensis | reverse complement strand
GAGGCCGCCGGGGTTCACCTATCAGGGGTGGCGGGGGCCTCGGAACGCGGTGTTCTCGGGGTGGCGCCGGGTGAATCCGTGGACGGGTGTGGACGGCTCCGGGGGTGGTGGGGGCAGCTCGATCGGGGACTCCCGCACGTATCCTGAAGGTCTTCTACGGCCACGAAGGTCCGTCTCGGCGGACGCGAGCGAAAGCGGTTCCGTATATGCGCGTCTACGTTCCTCTGACCCTGCCCCGGCTCGCTGAGGCGTACAAGGCGGGGGAGGTGGGGCCCGGGCCGCTGGTCGCTTACGCCGTGACCCCCGCGCTGCGGGAGTGGTACGTCTCGGACGACATCGAGGAGCTGGAGTACGCGGCGTTGAACCGGGCGGCCGCGGCGTCGCTGCGGTTGGTGGCGGGGGACCCCGGGGTGGCGCGGCGGCGGGTCGTGCTCGCGGCGGATGTGCCGGATGGGGCGGCTGTGGCGGACCCTGACCGGGGGCTTGATCAGGGGGCGCTCGGGGAGGTGCGGGTCCCTGCGGGGCTTTCGCTGGGGAAGGTGGCGGCGGTGCATGTGGACTCGGGGGATGCGGAAGTGGACGTGGCTGCGGCTGCGGCGGCTTTGGGGGCCGCGGATATGGGGGACGAGGACGCGCGGTTCGTGGTGGATGGGGCGGAGGATCATGAGCTGCTGTGGTTTGCGACGCAGGAGATTCCTGGGTTGATCGGCTGAGCGTGTGCGGGGGCGCCTTGGGGCGCCTTGGGGCGAATGTGGGTGCGGGGCCGCGGGGGTATGTCCGTGCTCGCCATCTTGGCGCTGGACCCTGGGTGCTCATCGGCTGGGCATGACCACCTCTGTGCTGCGCGCGCACATACCCCCACGTCCCCTCCGGTGCGTTCGCGGGTGCAGGCCGTTCCGCGTTTCGGTGCGGTGGCTGACGTGGGGGGCCCGGTGCGTCTTGGCGTGTCTGTGGGGCGGGGCCGCGGGGGTATGTCCGTGCTCGCCATCTTGGCGCTGCACCCACGTCCCCTTCGGTGCGTTCGCGGGTGCGGGTGTCGGCGGTGTGGGCTTCGGGGGGTGGTGGGGGAGGTACGTTTTGGGGATGAGGACTACGGGGCGCGGGGCGCATATCGTCTGGGACTGGAATGGGACGCTCCTGCATGACATCCATGCGGTGATCGAGGCGACGAACGCCTGCTTCGCGGAGATCGGGCTCGAACCGATCACTCTGGAGCGGTACCGCGAGCTGTACTGCGTGCCGATCCCGCGGTTCTACGAGCGGCTCATGGGGCGGCTGCCGAGTGACACGGAGTGGCGGCTCATGGATGCCGTCTTCCACAAGCACTACTGGGCGCGGGCCGAGGGCTGCGGGCTCGCCGAAGGGGCCGCGCGGCTGCTCGCCGCGCGGCGGGCGGAGGGGCGTACGCAGTCGTTGTTGTCGCTGGCTCCGCACGAGCACCTCGTGCCCCTCGTGCGGCGGTACGGGATCGAGGAGCACTTCGTGCGGATCGACGGGCGGACCGACGACTCGCATGCGGGCAAGGCCGAGCGGATGGTGCGGCACCTCGCCGCGCTGGAGGGTGTCACCGCCGCCGTCGAGCGGGTCGTCGTGATCGGGGACGCCGTCGACGACGCGGTCGCCGCCGCGCACGTCGGCGCGCGGGCCGTGCTCTACACCGGGGGTTCGCACAGCCGGGCCAGCCTGGAGACGGCGGGGGTGCCCGTGGTCGACAGTCTGGAGGAGGCCGTGGTCGTGGCGGAGCAGTTCGTCGCCTGAGCGGTGTTGCGGTACCCGGCTGATGCTGTTGTGTTCGGTTCGCCCGGAGAGGCTGGAAGTGACAGCAGGGGTGGCGCCCGGCCGCACTGTGCAGAGTGTCCATGTTCTGCCCCCGCTTTTGTACACATACGGCTCATGACTGCTCCCCGGTGCGGAGCGATAGCCTTGACCCGTGATCAGCGCGATATTCCGCGGAGGCATAGGTGCCTCCGCCCTGCGCCCGGGGTACACGGAGGACATCCGCGCCCGGGCCCTCGCTGACGCTTCTTCGCGGTGCGGCCGACAGGACCGGGCAGGCCGATTGTCAGCCCAAGTGCTGAAAATGGCGGAAAGCCGACCGCTCTTCCCGCACCGCGGCATAACGTCGATGCCGGCCGGAGACCCCGTGCCGCGGCGTTACGTCACATCACTTCCTTCTACGTCACGCAACGGCGCGCGACAGGAGTCAGAGGACAATGCAGACCAAGCTGGACGAAGCCAAGACCGAGCTGCTCGCGCGGGCCGCCCGGGTAGCTGAGAACAGCCCGGTCGGGGGGCGCTCGCAGAGTGGCGCGCCGACCGGGACGACGAGCGGGGCCGCGCCAGACCAGGACATGGCCCTCGCGTTCCTCCAGCGCTACTACCTGCACACCGCCCCCGAGGACCTGGCCGACCGCGACCCGGTCGACGTCTTCGGCGCCGCCTTCTCCCACTACCGGCTCGCCGAGAACCGCCCCCAGGGCACGGCGAACGTACGCGTGCACACCCCGACGGTCGAGGAGAACGGCTGGACGTGCAGCCACTCCGTCGTCGAGGTGGTCACCGACGACATGCCCTTCCTCGTCGACTCCGTCACCAACGAGCTGTCCCGCCAGGGCCGCGGCATCCACGTCGTGATCCACCCCCAGGTGGTCGTACGCCGTGACGTGACCGGCAAGCTCCTGGAGGTCCTGCCCACCGAGGCGGGCGCCGAGCGGCCGCACGACGCGCTCGTCGAGTCGTGGATTCACGTCGAGATGGACCGCGAGACCGACCGCGCCGACCTCAAGCAGATCACCGCCGACCTGCTGCGCATCCTCTCCGACGTGCGCGAGACGGTCGAGGACTGGGAGAAGATGCGCGACGCCGCGCTGCGCATCGCCGACGAGCTGCCCTCCGAGCCCACCGCGGACGACCTGCGCGACCAGGAGGTGGAGGAGGCCCGCGAGCTGCTGCGGTGGCTCGCCGACAACCACTTCACCTTCCTCGGCTTCCGCGAGTACCGCCTCACGGAGGACGACTCCCTCGCCGCCGTCCCCGGCACCGGCCTCGGCATCCTGCGCGCCGACCCGCACCACGGCGACGACCACCACCCGGTCAGCCCCTCCTTCAACCGGCTGCTACGCCGACGCGCGCGCCAAGGCCCGCGAGCACAAGCTGCTCGTCCTGACCAAGGCCAACAGCCGGGCGACCGTCCACCGCCCCAGCTACCTCGACTACGTCGGCGTGAAGAAGTTCGACGCCGAGGGCAACGTCGTGGGTGAGCGGCGCTTCCTCGGGCTCTTCTCGTCCGCCGCGTACACCGAGTCCGTGCGGCGCGTGCCGGTCATCCGCCGCAAGGTCGCGGAGGTGCTGAAGGGCGCCGGCTTCTCGGCCAACAGCCACGACGGGCGCGACCTGCTCCAGATCCTGGAGACCTACCCGCGCGACGAGCTGTTCCAGACGCCCGCCGATGAGCTGCGGTCCATCGTCACGAGCGTGCTCTACCTCCAGGAGCGCCGCCGGCTGCGGCTCTACCTGCGCAAGGACGAGTACGGCCGCTACTACTCCGCGCTCGTCTACCTGCCGCGCGACCGCTACACCACCGGCGTCCGGCTGCGGATCATCGACATCCTCAAGGAAGAGCTGAACGGCGCCAGCGTCGACTTCACCGCCTGGAACACCGAGTCGATCCTGTCCCGCATCCACTTCGTGGTGCGGGTGCCCAAGGGCGCCGAGGTCCCCGACCTCTCCGACGCCGACGTCGAGCGCATCGAGCAACGGCTCGTCGACGCCGCCCGCTCCTGGGCCGACGGCTTCGCCGAGGCGCTGACCGCCGAGTGCGGCGAGGAGCGCGCCGCCGAACTCCTTCGCCGGTACGGGTCCGCCTTCCCCGAGGGGTACAAGGCCGACCACTCGCCGCGCGCCGCCGTCGCCGACCTCCAGCACCTGGAGCAGCTCGGCCACGGCGACAAGGACTTCGCGCTCTCCCTGTACGAGCCGGTGGGCGCCGGTCCCGGCGAGCGCCGCTTCAAGATCTACCGCTCCGGCGAGCAGGTCTCCCTCTCCGCGGTCCTCCCCGTCCTCCAGCGGCTCGGCGTCGAGGTCACCGACGAGCGCCCGTACGAGCTGCGCTGCGCCGACCGTTCGAACGCGTGGATCTACGACTTCGGGCTGCGCATGCCCAAGTCCCCGAACGGCGGCGGCGACTACCTCGCCGACGACGGCCGCGAGCGCTTCCAGGAGGCCTTCGCCGCCGCCTGGACCGGCGCGGCCGAGGTCGACGGCTTCAACTCGCTGGTGCTGCGCGCGGGTCTCAACTGGCGTCAGGCGATGGTCCTGCGGGCCTACGCCAAGTACCTGCGCCAGGCGGGGGCGACCTTCAGCCAGGACTACATGGAGGACACCCTCCGCAACAACGTCCACACCACCCGGCTGCTCGTCTCGCTCTTCGAGGCGCGCATGTCGCCCGACCACCAGCGCGCCGGGACCGAGCTGACCGACGGCCTCCTGGAGGAGCTGGACGGCGCGCTCGACCAGGTCGCCTCGCTGGACGAGGACCGCATCCTGCGCTCCTTCCTCACCGTCATCAAGGCGACGCTGCGCACGAACTTCTTCCAGAAGACGGAGAGCGGCGAGCCGCACACCTACGTCTCCATGAAGTTCGACCCGCAGGCCATCCCCGACCTGCCCGCGCCCCGCCCCGCGTACGAGATCTGGGTGTACTCGCCCCGCGTCGAGGGCGTGCACCTGCGCTTCGGCAAGGTCGCGCGCGGCGGTCTGCGCTGGTCCGACCGGCGCGAGGACTTCCGTACGGAGATCCTCGGCCTGGTCAAGGCGCAGATGGTGAAGAACACCGTCATCGTGCCCGTCGGCGCCAAGGGCGGCTTCGTCGCCAAGCAGCTGCCCGACCCGTCGGTGGACCGCGACGCGTGGCTGGCGGAGGGCATCGCCTGCTACAAGACGTTCATCTCCGCCCTCCTCGACATCACCGACAACCTCGTCGCCGGTGAGGTCGTGCCGCCCGCCCACGTGGTGCGCCACGACGAGGACGACACCTATCTCGTCGTCGCCGCCGACAAGGGCACGGCGACGTTCTCGGACATCGCCAACCAGGTCGCGGAGTCCTACGACTTCTGGCTCGGTGACGCCTTCGCCTCCGGCGGCTCCGCCGGATACGACCACAAGGGCATGGGCATCACCGCCCGCGGCGCCTGGGAGTCCGTCAAGCGGCACTTCCGGGAGCTGGGCTGCGACACCCAGTCCGAGGACTTCACGGTCGTCGGCGTCGGCGACATGTCCGGTGACGTGTTCGGCAACGGCATGCTGCTCTCGGAGCACATCCGCTTGGTCGCCGCATTCGACCACCGGCACATCTTCATCGACCCGAAGCCGGACGCCGCGACGTCCTACGCCGAGCGCCGCCGCCTCTTCGAGCTGCCGCGCTCCTCCTGGGCCGACTACGACAAGAAGCTGCTCTCCAACGGCGGCGGCGTCTTCCCCCGCTCCGCCAAGGCGATCCAGCTCAACGCCCACATCCGCGAGGCCCTCGGCATCGAGACCGGCGTCGCCAAGATGACCCCGGCCGACCTGATGCGGGCCATCCTCCAGGCCCCCGTGGACCTGCTGTGGAACGGCGGCATCGGTACGTACGTGAAGTCGTCCGCCGAGTCGAACGCCGACGTCGGCGACAAGGCGAACGACGCCATCCGCGTCAACGGCTCCGACCTGCGCGTGAAGGTCGTCGGCGAGGGCGGCAACCTCGGCCTGACCCAGCTGGGCCGCATCGAGTTCGCGCGCGCCGGCGGCCGCATCAACACCGACGCCATCGACAACAGCGCGGGCGTGGACACCTCCGACCACGAGGTGAACATCAAGATCCTGCTCAACGCGGTCGTCACCGACGGCGACATGACCGTCAAGCAGCGCAACACGCTGCTCGCCGAGATGACCGACGAGGTCGGGCAGCTCGTGCTGCGCAACAACTACGCGCAGAACACCGCGCTGGCCAACGCCGTCGCCCAGTCGCCGTCCCTGCTCCACGCCCACCAGCGCTTCATGCGCCGGCTCGGCAAGCAGGGCCACCTCGACCGGAGCCTGGAGTTCCTGCCCAACGACCGGCAGATCCGCGAGCTGCTCAACTCCGGGCGCGGCCTGACCCAGCCCGAGCTGGCCGTCCTCCTCGCCTACACGAAGATCACGGCCGCCGACGAGCTGATCCAGACGACGCTGCCCGACGACCCGTACCTGCGGCGCCTGCTGCACGCGTACTTCCCGAAGGCGCTCCGCGACAAGTTCCCCGAGCAGGTCGACGGGCACGCGCTGCGCCGCGAGATCATCACGACCGTCCTCGTCAACGACACGGTCAACGCCGGTGGTTCGACCTTCCTGCACCGGCTGCGGGAGGAGACGGGCGCCTCGCTGGAGGAGATCGTGCGGGCCCAGCTGGCCGCCCGCGAGATCTTCGGCCTCAGCGAGGTCTGGGACGCCGTCGAAGCGCTCGACAATGTCGTCGCCGCCGACGTCCAGACCCGCGTACGGCTGCACTCGCGCCGTCTCGTCGAGCGCGGCGCGCGCTGGCTGCTCAACAACCGGCCGCAGCCGCTCCAGCTCGCCGAGACCATCGCCTTCTTCAGCGAGGGCGTCGCCCAGGTCTGGGACGAGCTGCCGAACCTGCTGCGCGGCTCCGACCTGGAGTGGTACCAGGGCATCCGCGACGAGCTGACGGCCGCGGGCGTCCCCGACGAACTCGCCCAGCGTGTCGCCGGGTTCTCGTCCGCCTTCCCGACGCTCGACATCGTCGCGGTCGCCGACCGGGTGGGCAAGGAGCCGATGGCGGTCTCCGAGGTCTACTACGACCTCGCCGACCGGCTGCGCATCACCCAGCTCATGGACCGCATCATCGAACTGCCGCGGGCCGACCGCTGGCAGTCCATGGCGCGCGCCTCCATCCGCGAGGACCTGTACGCGGCGCACGCCGCGCTGACGGCGGACGTCCTCGCCGCCGGCGACGGCGCCGCCACGCCGGAGGAGCGCTTCAAGGCGTGGGAGGAGAAGAACGCGCCGATCCTGAGCCGCGCGCGGGCGACGCTGGAGGAGATCCAGAGCTCGGACGCGTTCGACCTGGCGAACCTGTCGGTGGCGATGCGGACGATGCGGACGCTGCTGCGCACGCATTCGTAGCCCTCATCGGCGGTACATGAAAGGGGGTGCCCCGGGCCTTGCGGCTCGGGGCGCCCCCTTCGTCGTACGGCGGATCAGCCGCCCGGCTTCCAGAGGGTGACGCTGCCCTTGAGGTCGGGGAGGTAGTCCGGGTCGCCCGGGGCCTCGACGTCTGTGATCGTCCACATGGCGAGGTTGCCCTCGCCGGTGACCATGCAGAGACGGTCGCCCTTGACGATCTGCCCGTTCCTGTTGATCGCGTCGCCCGACAGCGTCTCCCGGAACGGGTTCTGCTCCGCGCCCTCCTGGCACTGCTCGGGGGTGGCGCCCGACGCCTTGCCCATCGGGTGCTCGAACGTCAGCTCCTGGTAGGCCGCGCGGAAGTCGGTCTCCTCGCTGTCCATGGAGGCCGTCGGGTCGACCTTCGGGGCGTCGAGGTCGACGTACGTGTAGGCCAGGGAGTTGGACGGGGTGCGCAGCGTCATCGGCTTGTTCTCGAAGACGAGCGTGTACGTCGTGTCGGCGGGCGGGGCGGTCGGGTCCGCCGTGGGGTCGGTCACCGGGTCGCCGCCGTCGGGCTTCTTGTCCGTGTCGGTCGGCGCCGTGGTCTGCCGGTCGGGCTTCTTCGCGGCGTCGTCGCCCTTGTCGCCCTTGTTCACCACCCACACCGCGGCGGCCGCGCCCGCGCCGA
>RBWT01000026.1 GCA_004010275.1 Streptomyces huasconensis | reverse complement strand
ATCACGCCGCTGCGGCCACGCGGGCCTCACCCATGCCCAGAACAAGGAGCACCCGATGACCACCCCTCCCGAAAACCCCGCCACCCCCGCCGAACTCTCCACCCCGCGACCCAGCCCGGACGGCCACCCGCCCACCGGCACACCACGCGCCCTCACTACCCGCAAACGGCCGCACCGGCTGCACCGGCTGCGCCGCACCGCCGCAACCCACGTCTTCCGGGGGCTCTGCTACGGCCTGGGCACCGCCGCGTCCGGCCTGCTCGGGTACTGGATTCAGCAGCAGTACCTGTGAGAAGTCGTTACTGAAGGTGGAGTCACACCGTGAGGAGAGCGGTCAGGGCGGGGGAGGCAACCTGCACGAGATGAAGCCGGAGAAGCTCGCACGGCCGCCAAGACTCGCCGGCCTCGTACTGCGCGAGGCGGAAAGCCGGTTGTCCGCGGCTTCGGCTCGCAGTCGTACGCTGACGTCGTCCATGACCGGGTCACCGCCGACCCTCGGGACGGGTCCTTCTGGTGGTCGGTGTTTTCGACTGCTCGGGCGAGGACATCGAGCGGGACTGGGTGGCGCGCACCGGCTGCTGGAGCCGGACTGAACGCGTTCTGCTGACCTACGACCAGGTCCGCACCCGGCTTCGACCCGGCCCGCCCGGTGCAGTGGGATGTGGAGGCGTTGGAACCGGCCGAACTCCAGCCCGTGGTCCTCGCTGCCGTCGACCCGTACATCGACCGCGACGTCCTCGCTCGGCAGATCGCCCGCGAGGAACAGCAGCGCCGCGCCCTTCGGAGTTCATCGGCCGGTGGGGTGCGCGTGATGTCTGAGGGGCCGTCCTAACCCCTCACGTCGGCCCAGACGAGTGTTCTCGGGAAATCGGTGTCCATATCGATGGCTCGCCACTCATCACCATCACCCATGACAGCGATCCACGGGGGCGGGGATGCCAGGGCATTTCCCGTGACTTCGAGCGCGGCCGAGAGGGATGCCCACCCCGGGCCTTCGAACCAGCGGTAGCCGGTCTCCTCGATGTCCCAGGACCCGAGACGCCCCGTCTGGGTGTCGACGACGAGCTGCATCCCGCCCAGCGCGCCGATCGGCACGATCAAGCGGCTGTCGCCCCAACTGTAATGATCGTTCTCCAGCTTGTACTTGAGCGTTCCAAGATGCTCGTCAGCGATTTGCTTGACGCTGTAGAGCGCGAACGTGGCCGGGATGACGTCGGTGAGCCCCGACCCGTTGTGCCGTAACAGCGATTGCTCAACGTCCTCGGGCAGGTGCACGCCGAGCGCGCTATAGAGGCCGTCCAGCTCGGAGCGGGTGCACGGCCCCGGCAGAGCATGTTCTTGCGGAGCGTACTGGTCCAGCCAGCGTTCGATCTTCTCCCACGACTCTTCCACCGACACTCGTGTCCTCCACTCGCCGAGAGACCGGCACCTAGGAATTCATCGGCTTCGCCCGCCCCGGGGCCGGCGGGTCAACGGCACCGCCCGACAGTGCCGCGCACGAGGACGTAGGGAGTCACGCAGAAGGCGGCGATGTTGCAGGCGACGAGCAGGGCGATGAACAGCCAGTAGGAGAAGCCGTGGCCGTCGGAGGCGGTGACGAGGGACCCGTAGGTGAGGCTGATGAAGATGCCGGTGACGGCGAGTCCGGCAGCCCAGCCCAGCGCGCTCATGCCGATACCGATGCCGATGAAGGACCAGAACAAGAAGGGACCGGCAAGGACCGCGATGGCCCCGAGCACCGGCGGGGTGACATCCCGGTCACCGATGAAGTCCATGAGTTGCGGGATGGAGATGAAGGTCCATAAGCCGGTGAAGGCGAGGCCGATGACGACGGCGGCGATCGTGATCACGCGGTTGGCGCGGCTGGTGGAGGCGGCGTTCGCGGCGTCGGTCATGAGGCAGTGGACTCCATCTATTACGGCGGGCGAGGTGATCGGATCTATCCCGGTATAGCTGACGCAGACCACAAGGGGGCGCGCTTCCGTGCAAGGCGTCCGGGACCCGACCATGAGGCCGACCGCGCTGGCCCGCGCCCGATCTGCCGCGCCAGGGGTGGGTGTGTCCGAAGTGACACTCAATTCGAACAAGCGATCTAATGACGGGTATGGACGCGACCGACTTCCCCGACGACCTGGTACAGACGCAAGCCGCCTGGAACGCCACCTACAACGCGCTCGCCGCACCCCGCCCCCGCGACACCGCCGCCCTGCGCCGCCGCCTTCTGCTCCTGTCCGTACGGCTGTGGTGGCACCCCTACTGGGAGACCGCGCCCTCGGTGCCGGCGGCGCGATCCGAGCTGCGCCAGTTGGCCCGTGCCCAAGGAGCCGTCCGGGCCGCGTAACCCGCTCGCCTCGGGCGACCAGGAGCACGAGGTTGCGGCAGGGGTTGCGCCTGACTGTTGCGCTGGAGGTTGCGACGGGGGTTGCGCCTACTGTTGTGCGACCCGACGGACCGGTTCCGTGTTCGCGCAGGTCACCACACGGTTTTGCCGTGGTCGGGGTGCTGACATCCCCGTTGCGGCCGCCTCCGCCCATGTCCCCTGGCTGGAGTGAAGGAGTAAGGGACGGGCTGGATGGGCGGTGCGGCCGTGGCCGGGGATCGGGGCGCGCTCAGCCGGTTGCGCGTCGGCCGGGCCGCCGCGCCGCGGCGGCGTCAGGCGGGGAACATCGGCGGGGAGAGGTCCGGCTGCGGCGGACCACACCACTGAGTAGCGGCGGCTTGGCAGTATCCGCTCCATCGACTCCAGCCGTACAAATCACAGGCGTGGCAGCGCAGTCAGATGAAACGCTTGGCAAATGAGTGAGCGCAGCCATGTCACGATCGAGGCCATCGACACCCGCACGCCGACTGGCCAGTGCCCGAACTGCAAGCTGAACGTGGCGTTCGACCACGTCAGTCGGCGCGATGTCTGGCCGGCCTTGAAGGACAGGCCCTTCGCCGCCCGCTCAGGTGCAGATCTCAGCGGTGCCAGCACCAGCGCGGAGCCGCGGCCCAAGGACGACGTCTTCCGCGTTGTCCAGCACATCCTGTCCTGCCAGAACTGTCGGAAGACCGCTGTGGTGCACCAGCACTGGGGTCCGGACCTGCCCAAAGGTGACGACCTCGATGGCTTCGTCGAAGCGGTCAAGGAAAGGGCATCCAAGCCACGGCTTCTGGTCCTGGTACATCCTCGACGGTCGGCGCAGACCCTCGACGAAGCCGCCCCGCAGGAGGTCCGCGACCTCTTCAGTGAAGGCACCAGATGTCAGGAGGCCGGCGCGCTGCGGGCAGCAGCAGCGATGTACCGGGCGGCCGTCGAAGAACTCTGCAAAGACCGCAGCGCCACCGGGCGGAACCTCAAGGACAAGATTGCCGACCTGACCAACAGGGGCGTACCTGCCGACGTCGTCCGCGACCTCGACGAAGCCCGGACTCTGGGCAACTGGAGCCTTCACGATGGGCTGGCCTTCTCCTACGCGGAGGTGGACGACGTGGCTTCGCTGATCCAGGAAGCCGTTTTCGTCGTCTACGTCCAGCCCGAACAGCGTGCTGCCCTTCGCGCGGCACGCCAACAACGCCGCGACCAGGCCCGCGCTGGAGCATGAAGCCGCACGGCACCCCGGGCCCTGTGCGGGCCCGGGGTCCAGTCAGAGCCGGAGCGGTCAGTAGTCGTCGCGTTCGGTGTTCGGTCCGTACTGCTCGATGAGGTCGCAGGTGCAGGTCCCGCCTTCGTAGTGCGTCTTGTCGCACTCCTCGTGGTGGTCCCACGGCTGCCGTTCCGTCGGAGCGGGCTGCGCCGGGGCGACCTCCACGACCGGTACAACGCCCGCCCACTCCATCCCCAGCGCCGCGAGGGCAGCGCGCTGCTCTGCGGTGAGCTTGTCCCGCCTCGACTTGGTGTTCGAGACCCACACGCCCAGCTTCACCGGCACCGGCTCCGCCTCGCCGTCGATCTCGATGTCCACGTCCGCGCCGCGCGGGACCGGCCGCTGTCCCTCCTTCTCCACCCACTGCGCCAGGGCTGCCAGGCCCGCTGGAACACCGCCTCGGCCTTGCTCCCGGCCTTCTTCGGCTCCTTGAGGGCGGCTGCCAGCGCCGGACGGAGCTCCGCCGGGGCGGCGGCCGTCACGGGGAGGGCGGCGCCCTGCACGCCCAGCGCGGTCAGTCGCTCCCGCTGTTCGGGCAGGAGCTGCGCCCAGGTGCCCGGCTCCTGCTGCCGCCACCTCCAGGTGCCGATGTCGTCGCCCTCGAAGGTGACGCCCGGCGCGATGTAGGGCAGGTGGCCGTCGGCGTCGACGAGGTCGGCGAGGACGCGGTAGTGGCGCTGCCAGTTGAGCGGCCAGGGGCAGTTCCAGTCCGGGTCGATCGCGGCCAGCTGCTTCGCGCGCACGGCGGCCCGCTTCGGGTCCTTCCCGAGACCGCCCTTCCGGCGCAGGTTGGCCATGTGCTGCCCGATGGGCACCATGGCCTCGCCCTCGCCCCACACCGCGTCCTGACGCGGAGCGAGGTGCCCGGTGGCCCGATGGTAGGACCGGAGCGCGGCGAGCTTGTTCTCCCACGCTTCCTCGCCCGGCTCCCAGACCATCCCGGCCTCCGGCGCGTCCAGCAGCGTCTTGCGCCGCTCCTCCAGCTCCCCGGCCCGCAGCGCCTTCCGCTGCTGGTGCACCCACCGGCCAAGCGGAAAGTCCTTGGTGACGCCGACCTCGACCTCGACGTCATACGGAACGGCATAGAGGCCGGTGATCTCGTTCTCCTTCCGCCACCGCAGCAGGGCCTGATAGCCCTCCAGCCACACCAGCGACTCCGGCCGGTAGACCCGGGTGCGCAGGAAAGCGGCGATCGTGGCGGCGTCGCGCGGGCTGGAGAAGTGCAGCAGCGCCGCTTCGGCGGCGGCCTGCGTGTCGTCCTCCTGGTCCTCGCCGTCGCCCGCGCCGCCGGCCCCGACGATCTGCCCGTCCTCGTCACGCCGGACGTGCACCTTGCGTTTCCCGCTCGTGAGCGCGCGGGAAGCGAGCTGCTCGACGAGTCGTTCATCATGCGAGCGCAGGCCCTGGAGGACCGCTACAAGGGGGCGGAAGCTGGCGCTGGCGACCATGTCGGTCGGGTCCTCGTTGGGCTCCAGGAACACCGGCACGATGATCCTGGCCACCTTGGTGGAGCCGTCCTTGTTGAGCCGGAGCGCCCGGCCGATGTTCTGCACGATCTCCACCTGCGAGCCGCGGGTGTCCGTGAAGCAGATCGAGTCGACTCCCCGCTCGCCGGTGATGTCCACGCCCTCACCGAGCACGCGGACGCTGGCGAGGAAGGCGCGGTGCACCCGGCGCCCGGCCGCGTTGATGCCGTTGGCGAACTGGCGGATCTTCTCGCGCCGTTCGGCGACGGTGTGGTCGCCGCACAGCCACGCCGACCACACCCGGTCCGGCGGGACGTGGCGGCCGGCCTCCAGCTCGTAGAAGGCCGCGTCGATGGAGGACTTCGGCAGTTTGTCGGCGGCGGCCAGGTCGTCGTCGGTGGCATCGTTGACGTACAGCTCGGCGGCCGTCTCGGGCAGCTTCTCCGCGAACGCGGCGGCCTCCTCCACCTTCTGGTGGAACGTCATGACCGTACGCAGGTTGTGCGCGGCGGCGTGCTCCAGGAGCGCCGTCTGCAACAGCGCCAGGCGCCGGCCACGCCGCGCCTCCTCCGACTCCCCCAGAACGGGGGAGGGGTCGCGGATCTCCAGCACATCGATCTCGAACCCCGCGAGGATCTCCCGCTCGATCGCCTCCGACAGCCCGAGCTCCGCGAGCCACGCGCCGTACGTGACCCTCCGGGTCGTCGGCCATGGTCGCGATCTCCGCCTCCTGGCCCTCCGCGCCCTTCTGCGGCCGGGCCGCAGCGAGGATGCGCGGGGTCGCGGTCAGGTACAGCCGGAAGTCCGCCGGGATCCGCTGGTTGTCGTGGATCGCCGCCCACGGCCGACCAAGATCACCGGCGGTTCCGTGCGCCTCATCCACGATCGCTAGGTCGAAGCCGTCCATGCGCTGCCCATAGAGCCGCTCCCCGCCCGCCAGCGCGGCCTCCAGCGGCCCGCGAACCCTCCGCTGCCCCTCGGGAGCATCGACGTCATCACGGTCCACGAGAGAGGCGTACGTGGCGAACACGACCACCGGCCCCTTCCCGGCCCACAGGGCGAGCTGGATCGGGTTGGTGGTGGTCCGCACCCCGAGCGAGTTGAGGACCGCATCGTTCTCCAGCGAGCACACCGCGACCATCGGGGCCCGGTGGCCCACCAGGCGCCACGCCTGGGCGGTCTGGGCGAGCAGGTCCAGGGTCGGCACGGTCACGAGGATCCGGCCGTCCGCGAACGACTCCAGCGCGCACGCGGCGACCGTGATCGTCTTGCCCGATCCGGTTGCTGACACGATCGTGCCCCGCGCCCCCTGTGGCGGCACAGAGGACCTTGCAGGAAATCCCACCCACTTACGAAACGCCGACTTCTGGACTACCTGGTGTTCCTTGAGCTGCATTGCAGACATTTCTGCGCCTCCCCAATGCCTAACACTACTGGTCTTTTAAACGGCCGCGTGCGGGTACGAGTACGCGGCTGAATCATTCCGGATCGACGCGTTGGCTCGGTGCCAGCCGCCGAGCCACATCAGTCTCGTTGATTCCGCTTCCTACGAATTGCCCAAGCGCAGAAAGCGGTGGCTGCGACAGTGATCAAACTGGCGGGCAACTGAGTCAGCAGCCCCTCCGCCAGCAGCCTGATGGAAGCGTCGAACATTCGTCCTCCTGGGAGAGTTCCTCTCACCCCAGGCTCGACCTACGAAAGAGGCCGCTGACGTCTTCGAACGTCACCGCGCAACATAAGACGCCCACATACGAGTTCGGACGCTGTAGGTTGTCGGTTGGACACTATCGGACAGTTCCAGACAGCCACCCTCGAGGGGAAAGTCCATGCCCAAGCTCACTGCTCCCTCGATGGATCCTGGCCCCGGGAAGTGGCTGAGCGATGAGTTGCATGCATTGCATCGGCGTGCCGGCTGGCCGTCTGTGCGGGAGCTGGCTCGTGCCCTCGGCAACCGGGTCGCTAGCCCCAGTCGGGTTCATGACGCCTTCACCAAGCCCCGGCTGCCTAGTTGGGGATTGGTCGAGTTGCTTGTAGAGCACCTCGCGAGTCGAGTGCCAGGAGGTGCGCCAGCGCAAGAGGAGGTGCAGCGGTTTCATGCCCTCTGGGAGGCGGCTGCCTCGGACATTCACTCCGCCACGGTAGCCGGGGGTACGGTTGATGGCGTACTAGTTCTGGCGGCGCTCGGTGTGAAGCAGTTCCGCGAGGCTCTGAATCAGTTACGTGTCAACCGAGGCATGACGCTCAGCCAGCTGTCGGAAGCCGATGACGGCACCGGCAAGCATCTGCCACCTAGCGCCGTCTCTACTACGTTGAGCAGGAGCTCGCTGCCCAGCAAGAGTTTCCTGGTCAGGTATCTAAGCGCCTGCGGCCTGGACGCGGCGGCACAAAGCGAGTGGCTGCAGGTGTGGGCGATGTTGGATGGTCAGGCACCCGCACAGAATGAAGACGCGCGGTAGCCGCCTCCATCGGGGTCCGAGCCACCTGCGAGTATTCACACCATCTCGGGATACTCAACTTCGTGACCTGCATCTTCTTCATCTCCGTACATTGCTTGAGGCCTCCCAGGCGGCCCGTCATACCCCGCCGGCTGGGGCCTGCTTCGCGTGCCGTTCGCACAGCTTGCCGTGTGGACACGGCACCAGCCCTGAGTCTCGGGTGGCGCCGACGTGTAACGGGCAAGCACCAAGAGCGCGGGCCGGGTGCCGTGGCCGCCCGCCCGGCCCGAGGGGCCGGCTGTGAAGGACCCGAGAGCGGGCCCGAAGGGGGTCCTGTGGGGCGTCCTGACGACGGCGGTTCGACGCTCACGAACACTTCCCTGAGTAGGGGGATCGGCGACGTACCTTTTATCCCGGTACGCGCCTATTGTGTGCCCCGACGTCCGGGGGCCCGCAAGCCGACGCCGGTCGGCCTTCCCGGAAAGTCCTCCCGAAAGTCCTCCCCAAAGCTCTCCTGAAGGCCCTCTCGAAAGGCGGGCCGGTCCCGCTCTGCTTAGCGTGGCACCGTGAGCGAGCAGACACCGCCGCGGCGGGCCGGGGCGCAACGCGCGGAGCAGGGCCGACGGGCCCCTCATGGCTGGCCCCATGCCCTTGCGGCCGTGCTCGCCTCCTTGGCGGCCATGGCCGTCGTCGCCGGGCTCGGCCTGTGGGCCGCGGGAGCGCCGACCTGCCCGGCGGGGCGTTCCCGAGTGTCGTCGCGGCCGTCGTCGTGATGGCGGTCGGCGGCTCCGTCGGGCTCTCCGGCGACGCCGGGATGATCGCCGAGACGGACGCGGGGCTTTCCGTGCTCCCGCTCTCCGTCAGCCTCGTCGGCGCTCTGGTGGTCGCCGCCGGGTTCCTCCGGCCGCTGCGGCACCGGGCCGTGGCCGACGTGCGGGAACTCGTCGGCTGGGCCGCCCGGGTCGCGGTGCTGTGGGTGCTGCTGCTCACCGGGCTCGGCCTGCTGGCCCGGCACCGCTTCGCGATCTCGCTCGGCGACGGGCCCGCCGGGGAGATCGGCGATCTGCTGGACTCCTCGCCCGAGGTCGGATTCAAGACGGATGTGCCGCTGACCCTCGTCTTCGGACTGCTGTGGCTCGCGGGCGTCCTCTTCGTGGCACTGTCCGTCTCGCGCGGCGCCCCGCTCCCCGCCCGCCTGCTGCGCTTCCACGAATCGGTGCGCCCTGCGGCGTACGCCATGGTGTTCCTGCTGCTGTCGTACGCCACCCTGGGGCTCGCCGCCGGCCTCGTCGTGGCGGCGACCCGCGGCCATGCCGCCGAGACAGTTCGCGGTGCTGCTGCTCGGGTTGCCCAACCTCGTCTGGCTCGCCTTCACCCTGGGGCTCGGCGCGTCCTGGGAGGGCCGGGTCGACGGGCCGTTCGGGCTGCCCATGCCGCGGGTCCTCGACGAGGTGCTGCGTACGCCGGCCGATTCCACGCTCAGCCTGCGGACTCTCGCCGAGCACGACGGGCGGGTGTGGTGGCTGCTGGTCGTCGCGGCGGTCCTGGTGGTGACGGCGGCGTTCCTGATGGCGGCCCGCTCCCCGGCACGGATGCGGGCCTGGCAGCACGCCGTCCACATGGCGGTGGCGCTGGCCCTCACCGTGCTCGCCGTCTGTCTCCTGGCGGGCGTGTCGGCCCACTACGGGCTCTCGCTCCTCGGCATCGGGGATCTCGGCGGGGGCCTGTCCGGCCTCGTGGAGCTGCGGCCGCACCTCTGGAAGGCGCTGCTCCTGGCCGTTGCCTGGGGTCTGGTCTCGGGGTTCCTCGGCGGGGTGCTGGCGCGGCGGGTCCATCGGCGGGGCGAGGTGCGGCCCGGGGCCTGACCTGGCGCGGGCCGCCCGGTCGGCCGTCGGGAGCCCGGCCGCCCTATTCGGTCAGCCGCCGGAAGACCGGCTGGGCCCAGCGGGGTGGGTCGGGGGGCGCGCCCGGGTGGGCCGGGGCCTGCTCGTCGCGGCGTCCACCCGTGTCGGGGGGTGGCCGTCCGTACTGCTGCCCATGGCCGCGGCCCGCAGCGTGGCGGCGAATTCCAGGCACGACCCGTACCGGTCCTCCGGGCTCTTGGCCAGCGCCTTCGCGAGGACCCCGTCGAGGCCGGGGGGAACACCCGGCCGCTGCTCCGTCAGGCGGGGCGGCTGGTCGTACTGATGGGCCCAGAGGAGGGCGATGTCGTCGTCGCGCTGGAACGGCGGCCCGCCCGCCATGGTCTCGTACACGACGCAGGCGAGGCTGTAGACATCGCATCGGCCGTCCACCGGGCGGCCCGATATCTGCTCCGGCGCCACGTAGTCGAGGGTCCCGACGAACTGGCCCACGGTCGTGAATCCGGTCAGCGACAAGGACTTCTTCGTCAGGCCGAAGTCCGTGAGGTAGGCGTGCTCGGGGTGGTCGCTGTCCGTGCCCTTGGCGATGAGAATGTTGCCGGGCTTGACGTCCCGGTGGACCAGGCCGTGGTCGTGCGCCGCGTCGAGCGCGGACGCGATCTGGGTGGCGATGCGCAGCGCGGCCGTGACGGAGAGGGGGCCGCCGCGGTCGAGCAGGTGGCGCAGATCGCTCCCGGGGACGTACCGCATGGCGATGTAGAGCACCCCGTCCGTCTCGCCGGCCTCGAAGACGGGCACGATGTGCGGGTGTTCGATCGCGGCCGCGACGCGTGACTCGTGCGTGAAGCGCCGCCGGAAGGTGTCGTTGCGGGCGAGCTCGGGGGCGAGCAGCTTGAGGGCGACGGTCCGGTCGAGGCGCAGGTCCCTGGCACGGTAGACCACGGCCATGCCGCCGCGGCCGATCTCGCCCTCGACTTGGTAGTCCGCGATCCGCTGCCCGATCAGCTCGGAGGGCCGCCCGGAGTGCGGGCTCGGGCCGCCCTCGCCCGGTGCGGCCGCCATCAGGCGTCACCGGGCCGCGGCGGCTGATCGGGTTCGTCCCGCTCGGGCGGGAGAAACGGGGCGGGGTGTCCGCCGTGCGGGGTGTGCGGTTCAGGGGTGTGCAGTTCAGGGGTGTGCACTTCATCGACCACCCGAGTCTCCCCCGGCCCTACCGCCTCGCCCACCACCCGCGTCGGCTCAGGCGCTGCCACCTCATGCACCACCTGCGTCTCCCCCGGCCCCATCCCGGCGGTCGAACCGTCGGTTCCGGCGGTCGAACCGTCGGTTCCGGCGGTCGGTTCCTGCGCGGCGGGGACGAGGCGGGTCGATTCCTGCGCGGCGGGGACGAGGCGGGTCGGTTCCTCGTCAGGCGGAGGGGAAGCGCCGGGGTCGGCGGCGGCTGCCCGTGGGGGTTCGGCGGCCTCGTGGTCATCGCCGTGCCCCTCGGTGGCGGGCCCTTCCGTCGCCGCGTACGTACTGAGCCGCGTTCCGTCGCTGTACACCCACCGCTCGTGGTCGGCGTCGTAGAGCCACAACGATTCGCCCTCCACGACCACGCCCACCCGCAGCCCGTGCGTCCCGCGCCGGAAGGACTCCCCGTCGCCGCCGCCCGCCAGTTTCTCCGCCGCACGCCGGTAGCGGCCGAGGGCGTCCTCGGTCCTGGTCAACAGCGGACGCGGGTCCGCCGTACGGGTCAGGGGGCCGCTCGCGCCCGGCGGATCGCGTGGGACGGCGACCAGGAGCCGGCCGTCGACCCACGCCGACCAGCCGTTGGCGCACACGATCCGGCCCCAGTCGCCGAGCCGGTCGACCAGCTGCACGGGCAGCAGCGCGTCGAGGGGTCGTCGGACGCTCCACGTCGGGTGCCTCCCAGGCGGGCATTCCGTCCTGGGGAACCACATGGGTGGGGCGGAAGTCCGCGGGGGTCATCGCCGGCGCTCCTACTTCCGCATCACGGCGGGTTCATGGCGGCGCAGCAGCCTTGCGACCACGTATCCGAAGACGGCCGACAGGACCACCATCATCCCCATGTCGAGCAGCCAGACACCCGCGGAGTGCCGGAACAGCGGGTCGGTGGTCAGTTCGCCCGGGACGATCCTGCCGAGGCCGATGGTGCCCGCCATGACGCCCAGTGCCCAGCGCGAGGGCACCAGCCACGCCAGTTGTTCGACGCCGGGCACGCCGTTCAGCTTGAGGAGTGCGCCGCAGAAGACGACCTGGACGATGGCGAGGAACACGAGCAGCGGCATCGTCACCTCTTCCTTGCGCACCAGCGCCGATACGAGCAGGCCCAGCATCATGGCGGTGAACGCCAGCAGGGCCACCGCGAGAGTGACTTCCACCAGCGGTGGCAGCAGCACCCCTTCGCCGCCGGGCGCGTTGAGGTCGACGCCGAGGAGAGCGACGAGGGTCAGCACGACGGCCTGGAGCACCGTGACCGTGCCGAGGACGACGACCTTGGACATCAGATACGCCGATCTGGAGAGCCCCACCGCCCGTTCCCGCCGGTAGATCACGCGTTCCTTGACCAGTTCGCGCACCGCGTTGGCGGCACCGGTCAGGACTCCGCCGACGCAGAGGATGAGCAGCGCGTTCATCGCCGTCTCCTGCGTGAGCCGGCTTCCGGCCAGCGCGCGGGCCATGGCGCCCATCACGAACGGCAGGGCGATCATGATGGCGAGGAACGTGCGGTCCGCGCCGAGCGCGGCCGCGTACCGCCGCACCAGCGTGCGCAGTTGGGAACCCCAGCTCTGCGGCTTCGGCGGCGGCGCGAAGGAGCCGGGCGTGGCCGCGCCGTCCAGCGGGAGGGACGTCTGGTACGGCTGCGCGGAGGAGTTGACGATGTAGCGCTGGTGCAGCGGAGAGAGGTGGTAGTCCCGTGCCCAGTCCCGGTCGCGGTCGCCTTCGAAGGCCTCGAACGCCTCCGGCCACTGCGGGAAGCCGAAGAACGGCAGCGCGTCCCGCGGCGGCCCGTAATAGGCGATCTTCCCGCCCGTGGCGAGGACGAGGAGCCGGTCGCACACGTCGAGGCTGAGCACGCTGTGCGTGACGACGATGACCGTGCGGCCGTCGTCGGCGAGGCCGCGCAGCATGTGCATCACCGAGCGGTCCATGCCGGGGTCGAGCCCGGACGTGGGCTCGTCGAGGAAGAGCAGCGAGGGCTTGGTGAGCAGTTCGAGTGCGACGCTCACGCGTTTGCGCTGGCCGCCGGAGAGGCTGTGGATGGGCTGGTCGGCGCGTTGTTCCAGGCCGAGTTCGCGGATGACCTCGTCGACTCTGGCCCGGCGTTCCGCCCGCTCGGTGTCCTGGGGGAAGCGGAGCTCGGCGGCGTAGCCGAGGGCGCGGCGCACGGTCAGCTGGACGTGCAGGATGTCGTCCTGCGGTACGAGGCCGATGCGCTGGCGCAGCTCCGCGTAGTCGCGGTAGAGGTCGCGGCCGTCGTAGAGGACGGTGCCGCCGTCCGCGGGGCGCAGCCCGGTGAGGGCGTTGAGCAGGGTGGACTTCCCCGCGCCGCTGGGTCCGACAACGGCCAGCAGGCACTTCTCGCCGACGGGGAACGAGACCTGGTCGAGCAGCGTCTTGCGGCCCCGGTCGACGGTGACCGTCAGGCCCTGGACGTCGAGAGACACCTCGCCCGTGTCGACGTACTCCTGCAGCTGGTCGCCGACGAGGCAGTACGCGCGGTGGCCGACGCCGACGATGTCCCCCGGCACCAGAGGGGCGCGGTCCACCGGCTGGCCGTTGAGGTAGGTGCCGTTGTGGCTGCCGAGGTCGACGATCTCGTACGTACCGTCCGGGAGGACCCGCAGTTCGGCATGCCGGCGGGAGACGACCAGGTCGTCGATGACCACGTCGTTGTCGTCGGCGCGGCCGATGCGGACGGTGCGGGTGGGCAGCGGGCGCACGGTCGTCGGCTGCCGGAAGGTGCCGGTGGCAGAGGGCGTGCTGACGGAGGAGGGGCGTTCGGGAGCGCGGGGTTCGGGCGGAGTGCGGCCGACGACCACCGCGCGCGCCGTCGGTGACGCTGCCGAAGCGGATGACGCTGCCCGGCCCGATTTCCCCCTCCTCGACGCGCCGCCCGTCGGCGTACGTTCCGTTGGTGCTGTGCTCGTCCTCGATGGTCCAATGATCGAGCTCGGCGTGGAGGACGGCGTGATGCCACGAGACGCGGATGTCGTCGATGACGATGTCGCTCAGCGGGTCGCGGCCCACGTGATACTCCCGGCTCGGACTCATCACCGTGGAGCCGGTGTCGGTCTCCAGCACGAGTTCGGGCGCAGTCGGCGCCACAGGCCGCTTCCCCATGCCAGAATTCTACCCATTCGCCCGAATCTCCGCCTGAGGTCACCGCCACCGGCCTCCACCGGGCCGGTGAGCACGAGGGTGATCAGCGCATGGGCGATGAGTTCGGCAGTGGACCGGGGCTGCCATGGGCGATGAGTTCGGCAGTGGCTCGGGGCTGCCCAGGCATGACGCGAATCCTTGAGGTGGCTGCCGCGCCCGACCTGGACCGCGCGACGCGGCCGTCCTACGAGGACGTACTCCCGGAGATCCGATTGCCACTGTGACCACGGTCCACGCCAATGGGGTCGCCATGGGGTCGCCATCGGCATCGAGTCGTTCGGTGACGACGACGCTCCCCTCGTCCTGCTCGCCGGCGGGACGACGATGCTTTCCTGGCCCAACGCGCTGTACGAGCGCCTCGCCGCCGCGCGGGCGCCGCGTGGTGCGTTATGCCCTGCGCGACAGCGGGGAGTCGACCGGCGCGGCCCCGCAGGCACCCGCCTAGCACCTGCGCGACCTCGCCGCCGACGCGGCGGCCCTCGCCGACGCGCTCGGCAGGCGGCCCGCGCACCTCGCGGGGATCGGCGTCGGGGGGGGGTGGTCTCGCAGGTGGCCGCGTTGTGGCGTTACGCCCGCCACCCGGAGCGCCCGGTCCAGTGCTTCCCATACACCGTCGGCCGTTTTGTCGATCGTCCATCGCTCGTCCGCCAGGTCCTGAAGCGGCGCGGTCTTCCGGCGGGCCACAGGGGATGCGCGGCGACGCTCAGGAGTTGAGGGTCACGGCCAGCACGGGCCGGGCACGGGCGAAGAGTTGATGGCCGAGGAACGTGGGTCGGCAGCCCTCCTGCATCCGGAGGAGCAGCGCCTAGCCGAGACTCGATTCGATGCGGCGCCCAGCACGCGTGCCGCCTTGTACAGGTTGCCGGCATCGGCAATGGCGGTCACCGCGCGTAGATGCCGTATCTCCAGATCCATGGGGGCGGGAGCAAGGCCGCATTCAACATCCGCCAAGGGCTTGGCGGATGCGAACTCACCCTCGCGTGCGACGACTTGCCATCTCCCGATAGTGCTGGGCTATTAGGTGATCGCAGCCCCCCACCATGCAGCTTCGCAAATTCTCCACACGCACCACCGCCTGCGCCGCCGGGCCTGCCGCATCCGTCGCCCTCGGCGTCGTCCGCCAGGCCACCGCGGCCCCCGCTTCCGCCGACGCCGCCGGTATGGCGGTCGCGTCGCCGAAGAAGACCGGCGCACAGCCCATCATCGGCGGCAAGGAGACACAGGCGCAGCCCTACCACGCCCGCCTCTTCAAAAACGGCCAGGATCACTCCACCGCCACCTGGTGCCGGCCCGTCACATCCTGACGGTCAAGCACTGCGTGGACACATCCGCGCAGTACACCTTCCGCACCGGCAGCACCCACGCGCCCAGCGGCGGCACCACGGCCACCGCCACACGCGTCACCCTGCACGCCTCGGCCGACCTCGCCGTGGTGAAGCCGGACCGGGACGTCACCAATACACCCGCCAAGGTCGCCAGCACCTACCCCCGGACGGGCTCCAACGTCTCCATCTACGGGTAGGGCGCCACCTGCAAGGACAGCGAGGGCACCTGCCTGCCGGTCGCCCGCCCTGAAGACCGCCACCATGCGCGTGACCGGCCGGACCACGGACGCCTACGGCGGTACCGCGATCGGCAGGTAAGCAGGCGTCGCCGCCTTGGCGCGGCACGGCGTCATCGTCATGAGCTATCGACCTACTAGTTGACATGGTTGGCATGCCCGCGACACTCGACTTGGTCCCCTCTCTCGTTCCCCGCAGGGTCCGAGAGCCCCCACGTGTGAGAGGACAGTGATGGTGCACTTTCTACGGTTGGGTATAGCCGGTGCCTCGGCAGGGATGCTCTTGACCGCGGTCCCGGCGGCGCACGCCGTGTCCGCGGCCGAGCCCACCACGCCCAAGCGCGTGGCCGCGCAGGTCACACTCCGCTACGACGCCAGCCGAGCGGCAGGCTGGGAGCAGGCGATCTCCGCCGGGGTCGCCTCGTGGAACGGCAACGTCGGCAACGTCAAGCTGGTCAAAGCCGCCCCTGGCAGCCGAGCGGAGATCCAGATCGTGGCCACCACCGGCTGGCCGCAGGCCACGCTCGGACCGGTGCGCCCGGGCGGCCGGGTCCGGGTCGAACTCGGCAGCCAGGCGGTCTCCCAGGGCCACGACAAGACCCGCATCGTCGCCCACGAACTCGGCCACAACCTGGGCCTGCCGGACACCAAGCCCGGCCCCTGCTCGCAGCTGATGTCAGGCTCCAGCGCCGGTACGGGCTGCCGTAACGCGGTGCCCGACGCGGCCGAACGCTCACGCGTCGAGAACGCGTACGCGAACGGCGCCGCGGCACCCGCCCGGACCGACGGCCGCGTGCTGGTGGACGCGCCCTAGCCGCAAGGGCCATCCCGAGGTGACGGTGCCTGACCCCGGCCATACCGCGGTCAGGGACCGTCACCTGCGCGTGTGCGGCGGTGAGTGAGCAGGCCTCCGTCGACAGCTTGGAAGTGGCGGTAAAGGTCCTTTCCTCTCGTTATGTCATCCCGTGATGGACATTCGACCCGGTCGCGCCAGGAGACGGTGGTCTCGTCGGCGAGGCGGCGGGCCATGAGAGTGGCCATCGCGAGAGTGTTCCGCAGTCGCGGGCCAGGCGGCGGTGCAACATCAGCCAGCCGTAGGTCCGCTCGACCGAAAAGAGAAGCGGCCACATTCCACCCCCTGGTCTCCGTGCGCATGTGGCCCGTTGTCGCTCGATACAGGCGTCCAGCACTTCACCCGTACAACGGGTTTGCTGGGTGCGGGGGGCGTTGCCGAGGGATGGGCGGCAGGGTTGCGGTGCTCTACGGCGGGCTGTTGCCCGCTGGGACGCTGATGCCGGCTGGCGCCGCACGGCCGGTAGGCCAATGTCCCCGGGGCCGCCCGCGAGGGCATCATGGCCGCCGCAAGTGATCGTGCTGTCGGCTACCTTCCCAAAGACCGCGTCACCGACATCGACACCGTCCTCGACGCCCTCGAACGCGTAGCCGCCGGCGGCACCGCCCTCGACCCCGAAGCCATCGCACAGATCTTCGCCCGCAACAGCCGGCACACCGGCCTTGCCCGTCTGACCCGACCGCGAACACGAAGTCCTCGCCCTCATGACCCAGGGCCTGTCCAACTCCGCCATCGCCGAACGCCTCGTCCTTGCGCCGGTCTCCGTCGAGAAGCACATCTCCAACCTGCTCGCCAAACTCGACCTCCCCCTCACCAACGACACCCACCGGCGCGTACAGGCCGTCCTCTCCTACCTCAACGCCCGACCCGACTGCCCCTGCCTGCCGCTACAAACGTCTTTGCAGTCTTCGCTGCTGGCGATGGAAAGACTGACGAAGGTGACTTCCGGAATCAGAAGGTGGGGCAGAAATCTTGCGTCGCCCGCCGTTGCGGTCGGGTTGAGAGGTGTGATCAGGCGGTGAGGAGCGGATCGTCCTCCCCGCGGACGTCAGGCAGCCGGTGGCGGGCAGTGAACAAAGCCGCGTCGATGTCGCGCCTGCCGCTCGTCACACGTGGTCCAGGCGACGTCGTCCATGCGCCGCCGCTCCTCGGCGCTGCTCTCCTCAGCATCTGGGGGCCGCGGCGTCTCGTACTGCTCGGCCAGGGGGTGTCTCTTCGATCAGTAACTGGCCGAGCCCGACCGTATCGCAGACCGGGAAGTGGGCCGCTTCTTCACTGATGCGGGATTCCACGTGACGGCCGTGACCGGTCTGCGCTGCCCGACCGCGATGGACATCGCCGACGTCCCGCAGCAACACCCCGAATGACGACACCTGACCTCAACAGGAGCCTGGAGGACATTCAGCTGCCGGTTTATCCACTCTCAATGAGTTCGGTCAGGTATACGCCGTCAATGACGTCGGGGAGACCGGCAGCGGGTGACGTGACCGCAAGGCCGCGGCCGATCGCCGATCCGAGAGCGGCCATCGCGCTCGGGTCCAGCAGATCGGGCAGCTTGTCCGCGACCCGCTCCAGGAGTGTCATGGCATCGCGCCAACTGTGCGACAGCACTTCGTAGAACATGCTCATCGCCGCAGCGGGGTCGCGCGCCAGGGCAACCGCGAAGAGGTCGGCCTTGGTGCCCATGGGGGACGCGGCTTTCCGAAAAAGCGCGGCGGGTTCCACCAGTGGGCCGAGGAACGGTGAGGCGGCGAGTATGGCGAGCGTCTCCTGGCCGGACAGAGTGCCGCTGTCGGCGGCCAGCACCAATTGGCTTGCCAGTGCGAAAAGTTCGTTCCGGTGCTCCGGTCGAGCCTCGGCGGCGAACACCAATAATCCCGCCACGGCTGGTGACGGAGTGCCTTGCTCCCATAGTCGCCGGACCCGCTGTTCGAAGGCCGAGCCCGGTCCCGGGTCGGTGGTCACCAGATCGACGACGGCCGCATACAGCGGGTTCGCGATCCTGACCTCCGAAGCGCGCGAGGACGCCCAGGCGCCTTCTGGGAAGCACGGTACTCATGGAAAGCTGCGATGGCCTGGGTGATGTCGATCAGGAGTCCTGACGCGTGGAACTCCTGCGACATGCGGAGGTTGCGCCGGTGGACTTCCTTGAAGGACGGATGGACAGGTGCCGACCGCACCTGAGCATCGGCGTAGTCTTCCGACACCGAGGCGAAAAACGAGCTCAAGGCGGCGTGGTACAGGTACGGGAGATCTCTGATCGCGTCGAGATCCTCGCGACAGGTGTACTTGGCGCGTGTCGCCAGTTCGAAGCGGAGCCGGTGGTCGGGGCGGAGATAGGCGAGTGCTTCGCCGTCGGGGCCATCGTGGATGGTCCACCGGCGACGGGGGACTTTCGTGAGCGTGTCGTCCAGTTCGCTGGAATAGCCCTCCGCCTCCGCGCCGTGCCGGGAGTCGGCCGCCGCCGTGCTGTGTGCCGCGACATGCAAAGTCGCGAGGCCGATGGCTCGCTCCTCCGGTGTGGCGATCGAACGGACGAGGGCGAGCGAGTGTGGCCGGTCGTTCTCTGCCAGCCGTTCCGCGAACCGGCGGACCACGGTGTCCAGACTGCCGTGACCACCGAGTTCGACTGCGCGCACGACGTCTGCCGGGTCTTGGAAGAAACGTCGTCGAACGCGCGCGGACCAGTCGTTGTGCAGGTTGTGCAGGGCCATCTCCCCGAACAGGTCGTCGTCGCGACCGTTCCCTTCCGCGGTAGCGGACGGCTTCGGAGACGAGCTGTGGAGGTAGGAGAAGACACCGCCGCCGACGAGCGGGGCGTGCTCTGCCACCAGGAGTTCGTCGAGGACCGCTCCGGCCTGGGTGGTTTCGCCCCGGTCGAGATGGATGTGAGCGAGGGCGGCGAGGACGGAGTTCCGGTCTTCGCCTTGTATGTCGCGCAACGGGTTCGGCGCGGTGGCGTAGCGCGGCATCCAACTGGGCATCCAATTGGTCCGGTAGATCCGGTCGGCGATTCGGAACGCTCGGCCGAGGTCGTACTGTGCCATCCGTCGCACCACAGTCGCGAGTTCGGTGTCGCGATCGCTTACGGCCATGGGGTGGGCGTCCGGGTCGCTCGGCGGTCCGGGTATGCGCGCCAGGATCTCTTCGATGGTGCTCCGCGCGTCCGCATCGCTCAACCGTCCTGCCGCCGATCGGGCTTCGAAGCGCGACCAAGGGTCGTGGAAGACCGCGAGGTAGCGGTCGGCGAGAGCTGCCGCCCGCTCCGGTTCTCCCCAGCTGTTCCACAACCGTGCGGCATCCAGCAGGGCGCCGCCGCTGAAGCCGTTGACCTTCATCGTGTCCAGCGGAGCGAGTAGGTCGCGGGCAGTGGAACGGTCCGACTCCGCCAGAAGGCGTGCGGCTTCGAGCAGGGCCCATGAAGCCCTCTCGTCCGCCCGGACCTCGTGCGCCTGGGCCCTTATCCGGGTCCGAAAGCACTCGGCGACAGCTGCGTCGCAGTGCGTCCACTGAACCGAAAGGCGCGCGAACCCGAGCAGCAGTGCCGCGGGTTCACTCTCCTGTAACGCGGCTTCGGCCCGGCGCAGCAGATCGGCGGCGTACTGGTGCCCGGCGCGTTGGGCCAGATCCAGCAAGTCCTTCCACTGCTCTTCGGCCATCTTCGTGATCAGTGCCGCGGCCCTGTACGGGTCCTGCTCCGCTGTCGCGGCGGCACGGTACAGGGCATCCGGTTCCCGCGGACTCGGGGCCCCGCCCAGCTGCTGCCCGTGTTGCCACAGCCGAAGGGCGCGGTCCAGGTCTCGCGGAGCAAGGAGTTCCGCAGCGGTCTCGACGGCGCTGCGCACATGGACGAGCGCACTGCGGTCCAGCGGGATCGTCAGAGCGGACTCGACAAGCAGTTCAAGGAGATCAGCTCTGGAGGGGCCCCCGTCCTCCGGCCCCGGGTAGCGGAGGATTTCGCCCATCGCCGCGAATTGCTGGATGGACGGCGGGATCGAGGTCGCCCGTTCGACTGCTTCTTTGCGCCGTCCCAGTCGCGCGAGAAGGCCGAGAAGCGGCGGCGACGCAGCACTGGGTCGAGCCGCCTGATGACGGACCACGCCCAGGTACATGAGCGCGGGAAGCCCTACGCCCGACAGAGCGTGTCCCGCGACGTGGTGAGCAATGCGGTCGACGAGGTCGAGGAAGCGGCGCTCCGCGCCGAACTCAGTTCTGATCGCGTGCAGCAGGCCGGCACAAGGCAGTTCGGCCGCGTCGGCGGACACGCGGGAGCCGGCCCTGAGGACGTGGTGCGCGAGGTGGGCCAGTCCGTAGCGGTCCACAGACGCCCAGTCCACCTGCGGCCAGCTCGCGGCGGAGCCCCGATAGTGGCTGACGATCTGCTCATGCCACTCCGTCTCGTCGACCCAGCAGTCCTCGTGCCGTTCACGGGCGAGATCGCTCCCGAGGAATTCCCCGACTGATGAGTGGTAGAGAGCGATGCGACCGTCTCGGAGATCGAGCAGCCAGCGCAGACGCGCGATGATGTTCCGAATGTGCCGCCGCCCTACGGGAACGGCCGACAACTCGGCCAGTTGCTTCTCGGTCAGCGGCTCCTGCGCGACGGTGAGGACACCGAGGAGCGGCTGGCCCACCGTCTCCCACGCGTACGCGGTCGTCCCACGGCCGGGTGGCGCGTCATCCAGCCGGATCGAGCCGAACGCCTCGATCTGCTCACGGGCTGTTTCCACGAAGAGCCCGTAGATGCCGGCCAACCGCGGTGGCAGGGAGTCGAGATCGAGCAGCCGCCCGATGACGGCGTCATCCGCATCGGCCAGAGCGTCGGTCAGGGCCCGGGCGTAGCTCGCGAGGTACAGGAAGTTGCCGGAGGCCCGGGTGGCGACGCGTCGCTGGAACTGGTCGGGCAGCAGGCCCTTGGCCTCGACGGTCGCGTTGACTTCAGCGGTCCCGAGTACCTTTCCGGCGAAGGCCAGCAGGTCATCGCGGACATGCCGTGTCCCGGGGTCCAGGTCGATCTCCACCAGTTGCGCGCCGCGCGACGATCGCAGCCGGCCAAGGGCGGAGTGCGGTCTGGACGACATGACAATGCTGACGTTCGCCGGGAGCGCTGCGTCCGTCGCCAGCCAGTGCAGGAGGCTGCCGGCCTCCCCGGAGGCCGCCGCTTCGTCCAGGGCGTCGAGGAGGATCACGATGCGGGCCGCCGGGTCCTGGTCGAGCAGGACCCGGGCGGGACCGATCAAGGCCAGCTGCGCCAGATTGTCCGGAGTGAGCAGCCGCGGTTCGAGGTGGGCCGTGCCGATATCCACTCCGAGGGCTGTGCCGCCGAGTGAATCGGCGCTCTGTTGCACCACGAGGGTTGCCGTGCGGTGGAACGGGGAAACCGTCAGGTCCTTGATCCGGATGCCGGTCGCGCTGGCGCCCGGCCGCACGTCTCCGAAGTGCTGCGCCACCACGACCGAGAGGCGTTCGACATCGAACAGTTCGGGCTGCTGGTGGGCGAGTTGATGGCCGACCGACAACAGGAAGGACGCGATGTCCCCCGGTTCGCGGCCACCGTTGTCGACAGCGCCGATGAAGTAGCGCAGCCAGTCAGAGTGGGCGTCAGCCAGCCCGGCCAGCATCCCCGTCTTCCCGGCGCCGGGTTCACCGGTGATCAGCACCAGGCGGGTGGACGGGGCGGTAAGGGCCTGGTCGACGGCCGTGCTCAGCCACTGGCGTTGCACCCATGCCGCTCCGGTGTTGCGCCGGACAAGTTCTTCGAACGGCACGTGCCCCGCTGCGGGCACCTTCAGCTCCCGGACCCGAAATCAACGCCGATCGCGCTTGCGCCCGGCTCCACCGTGCCGGCGCTGAGCCGCACCTTGATGTCGGTCGAGGCCCGGCCACGGACCCCGGCCACGTAACCGGCGACCTGCTCGACATCGAATTGCACGTCCACCGTCTGTGCCAGCTCCTTGCCGGGCGGCACGATCGATCTACGGTGGACAACGCTGAGGATGAGGCGCAACGCCTCGGCGGAAGCGATGAGTTGCCGGTTGCCGGGATCGGCGAGAACCGGCGAAGCCGACCCCGCCCGGTAGGATTCGAGCTCGTCCATCAGCACACGCATGTCCTGCTCGAATCGCTCGATGACCGCGTGGTCAGGAGCTGTCGGCTCCGTAGTCGGAGCGCCGAAGGTGACGGTTCGGTCTCCGTCCGTACACCGTTGGCCCGTTCCTCTCGACGTCGGCTGAGCAATTCCTCGGCCTGCCCGTACAGGAAGCGGATACCTTCGGACAACGCGGCCCCACCCAAGCCCGCCAAAGTCAACATTTCGGACACCCCTGCCCCCTCACACTCGACGAACAATGGCCCGTCGGATGGGCATCCTAGTGAGAGGGATGCGAGCTGGAGGCGGATTCGGTCTCTGCTCGCGGGTACGTCCCAATCCCCGCCGGGCCGTACGCCCGTGACGGAGCCCAGCAGTGCGTCGATGAGGGCGCCACGCCCGCGGGTGCCGACCACCAGGACGCCGGCGTTGCGCCTTCCACCCCTCGGCGCAGGCGTGCAGCGCCGAGGCCGCCCGTGTCGTACGCGACGCGGCCGTCGCCGCCGGACCCCCCGGGCACTGTGTGCAGTGGGTCCAGGCCCCGTCCATCGAGGCCACCGGCCTCCTCATGCGCCATCCGGGGGTGGCGCTGATCCTCGCGACCGGCGGAAACAGCATGGTCACGGCCGCCTACCCGGCGGGCAGCAGGCCGTCGGCGTCGGTGCCGGCAACGTACCCGCCTATGTGCACCACAGTGTGGACCTGCGCCGGGCGGTCAACGACCTCGCGCTCTCCAAGTCCTTCGACAACGGCATGATCTACGCCTCCGAACAGGCGGTCATCCTCGACACCCTCGACACCGGCATCTACGACAGGGGCCTGGCCGAGTTCCGGCGCCTGCACGCCTACGTCGGATTCGCCGTTCCCGCCCAGGTCACTCATCCTGGCTGAAGCCGGCCACGTAGGCCCGACGAGCCGCTGACGCGGGAGAAGCTGTGCCCGGTGCTCACCGTGCTGCGCGCCACCAAAGAACAGGCGGGCTTCGACCTGGCGGCCGATGCTTCGAGCCAGACGGCTTGGCTCGATGAGCACGAGGTTGTGGTGGATGAGATCGCGCTGGACTTCGATCACGCCTTCCGTATGGCCGACTGGTTGGTCGAGCACCACCAGATCAGCGCGAACACCGCTGCTGAGCTCTGGGAGATCGACGTATTGCTTGCCGGTATGAGCGGTCACAAGCAGGCCGGCGGATGGACACGGGATGCGCTGGCCAACGACACCGGGTGGAGGGAGGCCCGGCAGCTCGCGCGCCGGGTCCTCATCGAGTTGACCGGCGGACGGGAGCACCCGCTGCCGTGCATCCAAGCGATCCGCTGACGGTGGTCACCGATCCGCCCGCTGGAGGTGTCGTTCTGGTTGGGTGTGACGGCATGTCCGATCGACGCGGGGAGGCAGGGTGGCGCAGTAGTTCGGGTACGGGGGCTGACCGAGCAGGAGGGGCAGAAGCTGCGGCGGACTGCCCGCCGCGGCATCACGTTCCGGCGCACCAAGACGTGGGGATCTCGTGGCTGTCATCCAGGGTCGGCAATCCGGTGCCGATGTCCAAAAACTGCCGCACTCCGCAGTCGGCGGTCAGGAAACGGACCGCCGGCCGAGGAAGTCGCGGTCCGCGCGGGCTACTTCTCGGATCACCGGGAACATCGTGCAGACCTCGTCACCGACCTGCCGGTCGACTTCGTAGTGGTCTTTCCCGCCGATCCAGTAGTCCCACACCCGTGCGTTGTGCGCGACCCTGTATTCAACGCCTCACTCCCCATCCGACGGAATCGGTTGGTCCGCGGGGTCTTGTGCGCCGCGGGCCGGAGTCCGGGGTGGTCCGGGGTCCGGGGTCCGGGGTCCGCAGAGCCTGCCATCCATCTCTTCCGATGTCGTAGGGATCGTGGGGAACGCTTTTGCTCAGCGGGGCCTCTCACTACCTGTACAGCCGTACAGCTGTACCCCTGAGAGGAGTTGTCCCAGTTGATGCGTCGCGTTCGTGTACTGCTGCTGACCGCCTTGGCGCTGGTCATGGGCTCGGTGATGTCGTCCGCTCCGGCCTCCGCCGTCATCGGCGGGTCGAAGAGCACCTACGGTCCATGGGCGGTGCGCATGCTCGTTGACGGCAAACCGGCGTGTACCGGGACAGCCGTCGCCCGCCAGTGGATCCTCACCGCCTCCCACTGCTTCTACGAGCAGGCGCTGCCGGTCGCCGACAAACGGATCTCCTTCCGGGTGGGCAACCTCGACATGCGCAGGGGCACCAAGGTTCGCCCCATACCCGGCAAGCGCGTGGGCAGCGCGCACGCCGACATGATGCTCGTCAAGGTCCCTCCGATGAATGTCCCCACGGCACGCCTGGCCACGGTCGGCGTCCACCCTGGCCAAGCCGTGCGGCAGTACGGGTGGGGCGCCACCTGCACGAGGGACGAGAGCGCCTGCCAGTCTCCCGTCCTCAAGCAGTCGGACCTGAAGGTCGTACGGCCGAACGACCCCCTGTGCGCTGGTCGACACCGCACCGGGCGGTCCCGACTTCTGCATGAAGAAGGTGAAGGGGATTCCCGCCGGGGGCGACTCGGGTGGTCCGGTGATGACCGTCGGCCCGCGCGGCACCGAAACCCTCATCGGCGTTTTCAACGGCTCCGACCGGGAGAAGAGCGCCGAAGCCGGAGAGGTCTCCCAGCAGCTGCGCTGGATTCGCTCCGTCATTCGGCGGTAGCAGCCGAAGCAGCCGATCTGTCACGACTGAGCGGATCAGATCCGGCGACGACACCGCCCTCGTCCTCGCCATGAGGTGCGCGTCGGCCTGGAGGGAATCCGCGCTCTCCGACCCGGGCGGGCGACCGGCATCGAACGTCCCGGGCAGCGCGGCGTTACCTCGCGACGTGCGTGAGCATCTCCCGTCCCGCTCAGCTGGTGCCGCCCGGCCGTGACTCCCCGGCCCCAGGACGCCGCCGCACTGAACCGCCCAGGCTCAGCACTCGCCGACAGCCGGGAAAACCCGGGACGAGGACCAGGTACTGCGCGGCGCCCTGTTCTCCGTGGGCGGGTGGAGACAGACGCGCAGCCGCTTGGGACTCGCCGTCCTGCCCGCGATCGACACGTGGCGCACCAGCTGGACCAAGACCTTTCCCCCCGCCTCTGCGCGGCCATCATCGGCCGCCTCACCTTCGGCGGCGACATCATCGACACCGGCACCTACTCTTACCGACTCGTCACCATGCGCGCCCCGCGCGCCGAGCAACGGGCCTCAGGCGGCTGATCACTGCCATCCTCCTGTGGTGGCGTGATCGCGCCCCACCGACTCACCGGATGGCATACCCGTCCCACAGGGGGCCGCCAGACTTGTCCAGCACCGCGGCCACGACCTCGGCGAAGACCTTCGCGTCCCCGACGATCGCTGCGCGGCACGGACGCGCGGCCTGCTCGGCCCAGGCCGGGCCACCCGGATACGGCCCAGCACGACAACGAACTGCGGCCTGTCACCGTGCTGTCCAGCGGTGATCACAAGCGACATGAGCTCCTGGGCCTGCTCGACAACCAGGTGCGGCTTGGCGGTCAGGCCGCCTCGCGAGCGCCCGAGACCGTGATCGTCGGACTCGACGACGACGCTGCCGGGCGCCTCCTCTTGCAGGTCCCCCCTTTTCCCGCCCCGGCGGCGTGCCGGTGGGCGCGGCACACCGTGAAGTCGACGTGGATGCCTCAGGTGATCAAGTCCTTTGTGTCCGCCCAGGACTGCAACTCAGTGAAGATCCGCTGCCAGGTGCCGCCCCGCTGCCAGCGGCGGAACAGCTCGTACACCCGTGCCCACGGCCCCTATTCGCAGGCATGTCCCGCCAGAGAGTGCCGGTACGGACTCGGAATCGTATGCCGTCGTATCAGCTGTCGCCTGGACCCTATCGGCGGCCGACCGTACTTCTTACCCACCGGCAACAGCGGCTTCAGCGCAGCCCACTGCCTTTGTGTCAGATCTCAACGTGCCACGATGCAAGACATCCCACCTCAAAATCCAATGTCGATACACGCCTTGCATCGGCGTTGCGAGCCACAAAGGTATCGGACGCCGGCTTATCGCCCCGCCGAATACTGCGGATGGCCCTACGTCCTAGTCGATGTCGGGTCGACGGACGCCGGGCCCCTCAGCACCTTTGAGGACAACATCACCCTCTCGGAAGGACTGCGACCGATGCCAATCGTGCACAGGGGAAACGAACTCGAACTATCCGCCGAAGAGTACGAAAACCTCTACCGCGAACAGGCTAGGGATGGAACGGGCGTATCGCGCCCCGTCTGGGACATCGGAGGGCCTCAGCCGCTGGTGATCCAGTGGTATCACGAGGGGATGATCACCGGACCGGTCCTGGACGCCGGCTGTGGCCATGGCCACAACAGCCTGTACCTCGCCGAACTGGGCCTGACCGTCGTCGGGTTCGACCGGTCGGAATCCGCCGTGAAGATGGCCCACGCCATGGCACGCAGCCGAACCTTCGGGGCCGGCAGCGCCACATTTATCACCGCTGACGCCTTGTCTATAGACCTGGGAGGACAAGGTCCTTTCCAGACCATCCTGGACAGCTGCCTCTACCACTGCCTGACCGAAGCGCAACGACATGTATACATGGCGCAATTGCATAAGCAAGCGTGCAGTAACGCCCGACTCCTTCTCATCTGCTTATCCGACCAGGCGCCCCAGGGGTTACCAGGACCATTCCGCATCAGCCAGAGCAATTTGCGCCAAACGCTCAACTCCAGCGGATGGGACATCTCTTCCATCACCGCTGGCACATATCGGACCCGGTGGACCCGCGAAATCCGAGAAGGACTGAAACGAACAGCAGAACTCGAACTCTTCGACGCCGCAGCCTCAACGAGCACCGTCGAAGGGGAGGAAGCCCTATTTCCGTTCCCCGTCTGGACGGTCACAGCTGATCGGCGCGACTTGAAGCTTCCCCTTGATCGTGGACGGGAAGGTCAACCCTGATGCGATGCAGGAGGGGCGCCACCGGTCACCTCCCGTGGCAAGCGTGAGGCTTGGTCCGGCCATGCGGGGCACCCGCTCGCTTCCATCCCGCCGCGGATCGCGCCCACTCCTGCATGGACTGCTCAATCAGCCGGTTAGCCTGCCTCAAGGTAGAGGGTGTGTCGCAGGAGACCACGGCGTACTTCGAGGGTGCCGCGGGCAGATCGGGCCACGATGTTTGCAGAGCCCAGCGGCGGCATGTGCGGGGTATGTCCAGCTCGTGGAGGGTGTCGAGGGCTTCTTCTTCCCGCGCGGTGATCATGTTTTTCGACGCGGCGGGGTGTCTTCAGCCGGCGCATCACCTCGCGTACCGCGTGCAGACCGTCGTCGTCCAGGTCGCCTCGGCCCAGCAGGGGCCCGCAGCTGCTCACGGTCGGCGTCACCGGCCAGGCGCCACGTCTCGGCCAGCAGAGCCGTGCGCCGGTGGCCGCGGACGTCATCGGCGTTGTCCTTGCCGGTGTGTTGCGGGTTTCCGCACAGGCCGAGCAGGTCGTCCCGCAGCTGAAAAGCCTCGCCCAGGGGCAGTCCGTAGGCGGAGTAGCCCTCGCGCAGCCGGGTGGTGGCCCCAGCCAGGGCGCCGCCGATCAGCAAGGGCTGCTCGACGGTGTACTTGGCGGTCTTGTACCGGATCACCTTCAGTGACGCCGTGGTGTCCGGCCCGGCCCCGGTGCGCAGGGTCTCCAGGAACTCGCCCGCGATCAGCTCGCGGGCCAGTACCGACCACAACGGGCGGGCCCGCGCCAGATACGCGGGGGGCAGGCCGCTGGTGGCGAACAGCCGGCCGCTCTGGTGTGCGGGCGGTGGCGTACCGCGGTGCGCAACGCGACGTGCGCGGTGGGCCGGCCGTGCCGCAACGCGCTGTCGTCGATGAGGTCGTCGTGCACGCCCGCGGCCGCGTGCACCAGTTCAATGGAGGCCGCCGCCCGCACCAGCGTGTCGCTGTCCGGCTGGCCACCGCGCGCCAGCCCCGGTAGCAGAAGGCCGCCGGCAGTCATTTGCCGTCCGCGACCGCAGCCTCCAATTGGTCGGCCACCAGCGCCAAGGCCGGGTCGACAGCTGGCGTGCCGGGCAAGGATCTGCAGGTGGGCCGGGGGCACAGCCGCGTACCGGTCCAGCACCAGTCTTCCGCGCGCCATCAGATCGTCCTGGGCCTGCGCCGCCAGCTCCGCGGCGTCCCCGCGGCGCAGCAGGCACCGCACCGTCCCCACAGCCGACACCCCGGGCATAGAAGCGGAGGAAATCAGGATCGAGTGATCACATCGCTCGCACGTACGGATAGCTCACCTGTTACGGCCCGGACCCGCGCACCCATGCCACTTGCCGCGCACCCATGCCACTTGCCGCTCGCCGCTCGCCACTTGCCGCTCGCCGCTTGCCGCTTGCCGCTTGCCGCTTGCCGCTTGCCGCTTGCCGCTTGCCGCTTGCCGCCGACCGTGCCTCATGCGTACGTCAGCGCGTCCCATCCGTGGTCCCTCAAGGCCGGCCTCACGTCGGCTTGCGCCACACGGAGATGTGCTTCGCGGAGTCCTGGGTGAACGGGGCCTCGTTCCAGTCCGCGACGCGACGTTCCAGCTCGAGTCCGGCGATCCGTGCCATCAGGTCGAGCTCTGCCGGCCAGGCGTACCGATGCCGGGAGGTGGCGCGGCGGTAGCGGCCGTCTTCGCCGTCGCGGGTGAAATGGTGCGAGACGAGCAGCTGCCGGACCAAGTCGAAGGTGTCGAAGCCGAGGTGTTGCTCGGAGACATCGAACGGCACCGCGATCTGGCCGGGCGGCAGGAGCCGCAGCGGCGGCACCCCCAGCTCGACGACGAATCGGCCGCCGGGCTTCAGATGCCGTGCGGCGTTGCGGAAGCACTCGACCTGCTCGTCCTGAGTGAGCAGGTTCGTGATGGTGTTGTAGACGAGATAGACGAGGGTGAACTCGCCGGGAACGACGGTGGTGGCCATGTCCCCGATGACCACCGGCAGCGTGTCCTCGTCGATCTTTCGCCGCAGCACCGCCGCCATGTGCTCGGACAGTTCGATGCCCACTACCGGCACGCCGCGTTCGCGGAGCGGGACTCCCACGCGTCCGGTTCCGATGGCGAACTCCAGTGCCCGGCCGTCTCCGGCGAGTTCGGCGAGGAAGGCGAGAGTCGGCCCGAGGACGGCGGCCGAGGAGGCTTCGGTCTCCTCGGCGTCGTAGCGGTCGGCGGTCGCACGGGTCCACAGTTCGCTGCTCGTCACGGACGGACACTTTGCCGGGTGCGGAGGGGCGCTGTCGACGCATTTGTGTTCTCGGCGGCGCGGCGCGTACGGCCGTAGGAAAGCCCATGGCGGCGGGGTCAGGTCCGGCGCGCTTCGTCGGCCTCCGTCGCAGGTACCGGCCGCCGCAGCAAGTAGACGCCCGCGACCGACACCAGCAGCGTCATGCAGGCGATGAACACCAGCCCGGCGCCCTCCAGACCCATCGGGCCCGCCAGCAGCCCGACGCCGATGACCGGCAGCGAGATGCCCGCGTAGGCCACCACGAACAGGGTCGAGATCACAGCCGCCCGCCGGTTCGCCTCGGACGCCTGGGCCACCGCGGCCAGCGAGCCGCGGAACGCCAGCCCGTGCCGATGCCGCCGACGAGCGCGCTCAGCACGACCAGCGGCAGCAGCTCCCACCACAACGCGCCCGCCAGCAGTGCCAGCCCGGCGAGGAGCGCGGCGCAGCCCAGCGGCAAGGAGTGGGTCAACCCGACCCGCCCGACGACCAGTTGGCCGGCGGTCGAGGCGAAGAAGGCCAGCGCGACGACCGCCCCGCTCAGCGCGCGGTCATGCACGTTCAGGGATTGGGCGAGGAAGGAGGGGCTGACCGACGTGAACACGCCGAACAGGGCGAACCCCACGAAGGTGGCGGCCGCCGCCGGTCCGAAGACCGCCCGGACCCGCGGCGGCAGGCCGGGCCGCTGCGGCCGTACGGTGTTCAGCGGCCGCCGCTCCCCCACGGTCTCCGGAAGCCGCAGCAGGACAGCGGCCGAGCAGGCCACCAGGGCGAGATGGACGGCGAACGGCAGGTACAGCGGCCAGTCCGCGTACTGGGCGAGCACCCCGGCGAGCAGCGGGCCGCAGCCGAGCCCGCCCATGTTCGCGGCGGTCGCCAGGAACGTGGCGCGTGAGCCGCCGCCGTGCGGCGCCAGCTCCATCACGTACGCCGTGGCGGCCCCGGTGAACAGGCCCGCGGACAGCCCCGACAGCAGCCGCCCCGCGTACAGCCAGCCCAGCGAGGTGGCGGACAGGAAGCAGACGGCGCTCGACGCCGCGCATGCCAGGCCCCACAGGAGGACGGGCCGTCTGCCCACGGCGTCCGAGGCGTTGCCCGCCAGCAGCAGTACGCCGATGACCCCGACCGCGTAGACGGCGTACACGACGGTGACCGTGAGTTCGGAGAAGTCGAACTTCTGCTGGTAGAGGCCGTAGAGGGGGGTCGGCAGCGTCGTACCTGCCATGCATACGGCGAACACCGCCCCGCTGAGCAGGCTCTGGCGCCGGCCTCGCAGATCACCGTCCATACCGCCGACGGTATCCGCACGCTCCGTTGCTCGCGGCACGGTGCGCGGCCGTCCGTGGTGGCCTTCCGTGGGTCGCTTCCGGCGTCGCCCCGGCCGTGCCCGGACGGAGGCCGAGAGGCGTTCCCGCGACCCACGTCGCACAGTGGAAGGCATGACGGACGACGACAGGCCGGCTGCGGCGGCGGCGCTGCGCGGTCTCGATCCCATGGTCTCGCTCGCCATGTGCGTGCAGGCCGGGCCCGGTGTCTACGCACTGCTGCTGCGCGCGGGCGTGTCGCGGGACGCCGGTGTGCCCACCGGGTGGGAGATCGTCTCGGATCTGGTGCGCCGGGCCGCCGTGGCGCGGGGCGCGGACGAGGAGCTCGCCGTCACCGATCCGGAGTCCTGGTGGGCCCGGTACGGGGACGGGGGGCCGCTCGGCTACTCCGCCCTGCTGGAGGCGCTGGGCGGCACCCCCGCCGCCCGGCACAAGCTGCTGCGCGGCTACTTCGAGCCGGATGCCGAGGACCGTGAGGCCGGGCGCAAGCGGCCCGGGGCGGCGCATCACGCGGCGGCCCGGCTCGTGGCGCGTGGCTCGGTGCGCGTGGTGCTGACCACGAATTTCGACCGGCTCACCGAGCAGGCGTTGGCAGCAGCGGGGGTGCAGCCGCAGGTCATCCACAGTCCCGCCGGTCTCCGCGGGATGACGCCGCTGGCACACGCCCGGGCCACGGTCGTCAAGCTGCACGGCGACCTGACCGACCTGGAGGCCCGCAACACCGAGCGTGAGCTGGAGCAGTACCCGACGGCCTGGGCAGGTCTCGTGGACCAGGTCCTCGACGAGTACGGACTGATCGTGTGCGGTTGGTCGGCCCAGTGGGACCACGCGCTGGTCGGCTGTTTCGATCGCCGTGCCGCGCGCCGCTACCCCGTGTTCTGGGCCTCTCCGCACCGCCCGCGGGGCAAGGCCGCGGAACTCGTCGCCCGGCATGGCGCCGTGGTGGTCCAGGGCCCGACGGCGGCGGAGTTCTTCCCCGGCCTTCTGGCGCGGCTGGAGGCCCTGGACCAGCTGTCGGCGCCGCCGCCGACCGTGAGCTGTCCGTGGCCCGCCTCAAGCGCGCCCTGCCCGACCCCGTGCGCCGCATCGACCTGCACGAGCTGCTGGACGCCGAGGCGACGCGGGTCGTGGAACGCCTCACGGACAGGGGCCGGTATCCGCCCGGCGAGCACACGCCGGACCCGGACGCGTACCGGGAGAGGCTGGAGAGGTACCGGAGCGACTGCGAGACGCTGCTGCACCTGCTGGCCGTGGGTGTGTTCCACGACGAGGCCGGGGTGCACGCGCGGGTGTGGGTGCGGGTGCTGCAACGGCTGTTGGCCGTCCCCGGGGAGGGCCGTGAACAGCCGGGTTCCGGGCTGTGTCACTACCCGGCCCTGCTGGCCCTGGCCGCCGCCGGCAGCGCCGCCGTACTGGCCGACCTCGACGACCTGCTCGGCCGCCTGTTGCTCGAACCGGTCCAGGCGCATCCCCGCCCATCACGGTCGGGCTCCGGCCGGGCCGCCGCAGAGCCGAAGCCCGCCGTGCTGGCCCTGCGCCCGGCGGACATCCTCGGCTCGGTGAGCGAGTCAACGCCTTGCTGGACGTGCCGCATCCCCCGTCGCTCGTCCAGGCGGCGCCCAGCACGTGGCTGCGCCGGCGGCTGCGGGAGGTGCTCGCCGAACCGGGCGTCACGACCGCGCGATCTCCGACGCTTTCGACACCTACGAGTACGTCACCGCGCTGCTCCAGGCCGACCTGGCGGAGATGCCCGAGACCGTCGGGGAATTCACTCTTCCCGACCGGTGGGACGGCGAGGGGCGGCTGCGGGTGGCCGCCCGGGTGCAGGCCCGCTTCTCCGACGCCTGGCCCATGCTCGGCAGCGGCGCGTTCCACGGCGAGGTCCAGCGGGCCCACACGGCCGCGGCCGTCGTCGACGTCCTGTGTGCCGAGCGCTACGTGGAGACGGTGGGGCGTCAGCCGTTCCGATGACAGTGACAGTGACAGTGACAGTGACGTGAACGGGGAGCGCCGGCGCGAGACGCGTGCGGGCCGTCACACTCCAGCGGGGCGTGCGGAGGCGGCATCCCCCGCCGTGGCGCCGCCGTTGACGAGGCGGTCCCTGAACTCCGCGTGGCAGAACTGGTACACGGGCCCGACACGTCTGAGGACGTTGAGCAGTCGGGCGTCCTCCATGAACGCCACGGGATGACGCGGCAGCCCGCGCGTCGCGGCGAGCCGCAGGCCGGTCTCCCGGTACGCGAAGTAGGCGGTGCTCGACATGGCGAGGAGTCCGGCGGCGAGTCCGACGGACAGGTTCGCTTCGGGGGTCCACAGCGAGTAGGCGAGGACCTGCACGCCCGTGTCGTCGCTCTCCGCCAGGCCCGCCAGGACGGTGATGAGCCATTTGGCGAGCAGCGGCACCACCGCGAAGATCATGAGCGCGACGGCGACGGCGCGGTCGCCGCGCAGTGTGGACTGCGGGGTCTCCTGTTCCAGGTCGGCCGGCACGTGGGCCCAGCGCAAGATCGCCAGCCCTGCCCCGAACAGGACGCCGAAGAAGGCCCCGAGCATGGCTGTCGTGGTGAACCTCTCCCACCAGGGCAGGTGGGCGCTCCAGGGTTCCACGACGGAGAGCGCGGCGCCCAGGCCGATGCCCACCAGCATCCCCCGGCCCATCGACGCGGGGAGCATGGCCCACAGCAGACGCCTCGGGGCGCGGAACTCCAGCCGGGTCGGGCGGGAGGAGCCCCTGGTCGGGTCGAGTCCCGCCATGATGCCGACGATCAGCAGGAAGATGCAGGAGTGGTACGTCGCGTCCTGGCTGACGAGTGCCAGGTCCCCGGGGAGGTCGATGAAGGAGACCTCGGTGGCGGACGTGCCGGGCTGCTGCCGGATCGACAGATACGACAGGGCGCCGGCCAGTTCGGTCCCCAGCCAGTAGAGCAGGACGAACACGAGGGCCTTGCGCAGCCGGGCGACTCGACGGCTCGTGCTGTCCGGGCGCCACCCGACCCGCCGCCGGAGCAGTGAGACGCCCAGCACAACGAGGGCCAGCAGCGCCATGAACAGGGTCCAGACGCAAGCCGCCCGTAGCCAGGTGTACGGTGCGACCCCCGACGCCAGGCCCGCTTCGGCGGGGTCGACCGTCCGCGCCCAGCTCTCGATCACCGCCCCCACCGCCAGGGAGAGTGGGAGGACCACGGCGCAGCCGACTCCCGAGCGGCGCGCGATTTTCGTGACGGTGGGCAGCCGTCGCCGGTCGGCGCGCGGAAGCCCGGTCCGCGCACCTGCCGGCCCGGCCCCGCTCCCGTCGCCCGGCCCGGCCCCGTCCCCGCCCACCCAGGCGAGCCGGGGCACCGCCGTGACCGCGACGGCCGTGGCGAGCGTGATGGTCAGGAAGCAGACCAGCCGCGGGAACGGGGAGAGCGCCCAGTGGAAGTACTCCCCGGCGACGCCCCCGGCCCCGAGCCCGGCCATCGCGCCGGCGATCGGCGCGGACAGCGGTCCCGCCGGATCGGGTCGCAGCGTCCGGTGCAGTTCCCACCAGGCGATGTCGTCGGTGCCCTGGTGCTTGACGTGCGCGGCGAGGAAGGTGAGCGTTCTGCGGGCGTCCTCGGGCCGCCAGCGGGCGGTGGCGGTGCGGCGTACGTCGGGGACCGAGGGCGCCGACGCGGTGGGCTGTGCGGAGAAGACCGCGGGGACCAGCGCGTCGAGGAGCTCACGTTGGAGGCCGGCCGCGTCGGTGCAGCGGGTGAGGTCGGCGGGGTCGCCGGCCGGTGAGGTGTGGACGGTGCGGGCAAGCCAGACGTTCAGCGGCACCGACAGGGCTCGGGACACGGCGCTGCGGGGCCGTTCGGTGAGTTCGTCGATCACCGGCTGCCATGCGGCGGTGCGCCGGGGCGGGACGGCGCTGCGCAGGTAGTCCGCCACGTCCGCCGGTTCCACCGGTTCGGCGACGACCACGGCCGCCGCGGTGATCACGTCGGTCTCGGCGACCACGCGGTGGTACTCGGCCGTGCGTGAGGTGAGGATCAGGGGGCTGTGTACGGCGACGGCGTGGTTGACGGCGGCCAGCGCCTCGGGCCGCAGTTCGGCGGGGAGTTCGTCGGCGCGTCCAGGACGGGCAGGATGCGTCCCTCGGCGACCAGTTTGCGTGTGGGGTCACGGCCGTACGTCTCGTGGTTGCGCAGCGCCGGATAGTCCTCGTGGATGCGGCGCGCCAGCCAGTCGAGGAGCGTCTCCTTGCGTGGGTTCCACGGGGCCAGGTCGAGCAGGACCGGGACGGGTTCGCCGGGCTCGGGGGCGCGCAGGAGTTCTCGTACGAGCAGAATCGCGAGGGCCGTCTTGCCGGCACCGGGATCACCGAGGATGACCAGTCTTCGGCGGGGCAGGGCGCGGAAGGCCTCGGCGAAGGCGCGGATGTCGTCGCTGCGGCCGGACAGGGTGCGGCCGACCATCCGCGCGTGGTCGCCGGCCTCCGTCTGCCCGCTGTGCAGCGCACGGCCAGCGGGTGCGGGTCCAGCAGCCCCTGGGCGGCGGCTTCCTCCGTCCACTGGCGGCGCACCATGGCGGCGAGCGCCTCCGCGGCCTGGTTTAGCTCCGCCTTGGTGGCGGGCGCGGCGGGGCGCGTCCGGTGCCATGACCAGCTGAGCAGGCCGGCGGTGGCGGAGATCAGGACGCTGAGCGAGGTCGCGCGCGGCCTGTGCGCCCGCGCCGACCACGAGGGCCACCACCGTGGCGAGCGCCGCGATGCCGACCGCTCCGATGACCCAGGGCCACCAGGATCTGTCATTCCTCATGTGGTGGTGGCTTCGATGTCGTTGCGGAACAGGCAGAGCTTGGCGTCCTTGGCGTGGAAGTACTTGTCCACCTTGTAGGCGATGGTGGCGAAGTCGAGCCGGCCGTCGCCGTTGAAGTCGCCGAGGGCGATCCGCCCGGCGCTGTCCGAGGACACCCGCCACTTGGTGAACACGCCGGCGGCGATGTCCAGCGCCTTGTAGTAGAAGACGCCCTGCCAGGGGTACGGGCCCCGCAGGGCCACCAGGAACTCGTCGTCGCCGTCGTCGTCGAAGTCCGCGCAGATGATCTGGTGGCTCGTTCCCTCGCCGAGCTCGTTGGGGTCGCCGAAGACGTCGAGCACGATCCGGCACCAGGTCGCCTCGGTCACGGGGGTGCCGGGGCGTTCCTTGGTGTACGCCGCCACGGTGTTGCCGTGGAAGGGCTCGGTGGCCACGACGTACGCGTGCGGGTCGGTACCGATCTTTCCGGCGCCCACGTCGCTGCTGCCCTTGAACCCGGTCTGCTCGAACCGCTCCTGCTCGCCGGAGCCGATGTGCGTGGTGGTGAAGCGCTGCTCGCGTGCGTCGTAGTGGAGCCAGGTCACGCCCTCCTCGGAGGCGAGCAGGACGGAGTCGAGGTGCTCGCTGCCGGGCAGTGGGTTCTGCTGGATCTCCGCTCCGTGGATCATGCGGAAGTGGCTGTCGTCGATGATGTGCTTGTCCCAGGGCCTGCGTACGTCGTCGTCGGGGCTGAACAGCACGACGGGGATGAGGGCGTGGACGTGGCGGCCGCTCACGGTGGGCAGGGCCATCAGCTCCGGCTTGCGGGTCTGGGTGAAGTGGCCGAGGCGCAGCCGGTGCATGCCGGTCTCACGCCCGATGTAATGCCGCTTCCAGCGGGCCTCGGAGTCGAACTTCCCGGTGTTCTCGATCCAGTCGATCTTCCCGCCCTGGAGGTCGGGGTCGTCGATCCGTCCACCGGCGCCGTACAGCTCGTAGCAGACCACGAGGTCCGGGTAGCCGTTGCCGGTGATGTCCCCGTAGTGGGCGCCGATCGGCATGTGGAAGCCGTCGGCCACCAACTGCCGGTGCCAGCCGGGGTTTCTGTACCAGTAGATCTCGCCGAGATAGAGGCCGTGGCCGACCAGGTCGGGCCGGGTGTCGCCGTCGACGTCGGGGGCCTCCAGCCAGTAGCCCTCGTTGAGGTTGTCGTGCAGGACCTCCCGGGTGAAGCGGGGGACGCGGATGTTGAGGGGTGTGCTTGCGACGCCCATGGGGTGCCTTCCGATACGTGTGCGGGGGTGGGTCAGTTCAGGACCTCGGCCAGGTAGGCGCGGGCGGTCTGGGCGTAGTGGAGCGGCGGGTGTCCGCCGCGCGGGTCCTGCTCGGCCTCCACGACCAGCCAGCCGCGGTAGGAGTCGCCCGGGCGCAGGACCTTGAGGAAGGTGTCGAAGTCGATGTGGCCGTCGCTGTCGCCGGGCACCGTGAAGACGCCCGCCTCGACGTATTCGCGGAAGCTGCCGGCGGCCAGGGTGCGGTCGGCGTGGACGCCGTCGCGGACGTTCTTCAGGTGGACGTGGGTGATGCGGTCGCGGTGCCGTTCGACGATGCCCGTCAGGTCGGCCCCCGCCCAGGTGAGGTGGCCGGTGTCCAGGAGGAGGCCGACGTGTCGCGGGTCGGTGTGCCGCATGAGCCGGTCCACGTCCTGCTCGGTCTGGACGCCGGTGCCCATGTGGGGGTGGTATGCCAGGGTGAAGCCCTGCCGGGCGGTGATCTCGCCGATCCTGTTCAGTCCGTCGCACAGATCGGTCCACTGCTCGTCGGTGAACTCCGGCTTGTTGCTGCGCAGGCTGAGTGCCTGGAGGTGGACGGACCTGCCGAACTCCGCGGCGCCGATGACACGGGTCTGCACCGGAGGGCCGCCCGCGTTGAACCGCTTGAGGAACTCCAGGACCTTCAGCAGGTCGCGGGCGCAGCGCTCGGGACCGTCGGGCACGGTGAAGTACGTGCTCACCCATGGTTCGCTCACGCTCAGGCCGCGCAGGTGCATCGCGGCGGTCAGCGCGTGGACGTCGGTGGTGAAGGTGTGTCCGATGCTGCACCCTTCGAACCCGGCGAGCGCGATCTCGCTGAGGCACTGTTCCATCGGGATGTCGTTGCCGATGAGCGGGAAGTCGTCGCTGGTCCAGCAGGTGGGGGTGATGCCGAGGTGGATGCCGTCCGGGGGCGGGGATATGTGTGCCGGCATGGTGGGGTCCAGGGGTCGGGGAGTCGGTCAGTGTCCGGGGTGGCCCTTGACGATGGTGTCGGCCGCGTGCACGGCCGTGGCGACGCTGGTGAGCGTCGGGTTGGAGGCGTTGCCGAAGGGGTGCAGGCCGTTGCCGCCGAGGTAGAGGTTGTCGATGTTCCACACCTTGGAGTACTCGTCGACGACGCTGTCCAGCGGATTGGTGCCCATGCGGGTGGTGCCCGCGATGTGCAGCGGCAGGCCGGGGGTGAGGAAGACGGGTTCGGAGCCGGGCATGAAGCCGCCGAGTGCGGAAGCGGTGCGCAGCATGTGTTCGTTCATGCGGTCCGTCTCCTTGCGTTCGGCCTCGTCGAGGCAGAAGCGGAAGGTGGGCTGGGGCATGTCGAAGGTGTCGCGCAGGCTGCGGGAGAAGGTGACCTTGTTCTCGGGCCGGGGCCGGGAGATGCCGAACCAGCGCAGGTCGACGATGAGTCGGGGGTCGACGTTGGGCGGTACGGCGCCGTAGGTGAAGGCGTCCCGGTGGATCTGGCAGTGCCAGGGGCGTTGGCCGGTGACCAGCAGGGCCAGGTTCGGGTCCCGCTCGTCGGGCGGGAAGGGCACCGGGTCGGCGCACTTGTCGCCGGAGCGCAGCCGCTTCAGCTGGGCGGCGCGGTAGCGGGCGACCCGGTCGGCGGAGCTGCCTCGGCTTGTTCGTCGCCGTGGCCGGTGGTGGTGCGCAGGATGTCCTCGATGTGGTCCATGTGTTCCTGCTGGAGCACCACCTGGCAGAAGGACATGGGCTGTTCGGTGAGGTAGCGGCCGAGTGCGGGCAGGGTGACGCCGGAGTTGAACAGGAGCTGCGGCGTCGGGATGACGCCGCACGCCACCACGTATGTCCCGGCCCGCAACCGCACTTCGTCGCGTACGTCGCGCAGGTTGCGCACCACGGCGTACTGGACCTTCTGGTGCTTGCCGGACCCGGTGATCTCCAGGCGGACGCACTGGTGCTCGGGCAGCAGGGTGAACGAGCCGCGCGGCGGCGTGTGGGAGGGGTCGGCGAGGTCACCGAGGACGGTGTCGGCGGCCGACCACGTCACCGCCGACGTCCGGGCGGAGTCGGCGCGGTCGCTGACCGCGAGGGGCAGTTCGCTCACGTCGGTGAACTCCGCCCCGGCCCGCTGCAGCACCCGCTTGACCAGCAGGTGCCGGGCGGAGGAGGCGAAGACGGAGGTGTTCCGGGCGAGCAGGGACTCGGCCTCGTCGTAGAGCTCGTCCATCTCCTTGTCGTCGATGGGGTAGTCCTGGCCGCCGTACCGCCGTTCCACCTCGGGATGGAAGCGGGGCACGGCGCAGGTCCAGTGGGTGGCCATGCCGCCCACCGCGTACGTGGCGGCCGCCGCGGGCAGGTTGAGGTGCTTGCGCTGCTCCGGGTTCTGGTTGCGCAACGAGAAGCCGGCGTACTTGTCCGGGTCGTACGAGAACGCCGAGGGGTCGAGCGTGAGCACCGGCTCCCTGTTGGTGGCGGTCGACAGGGGGAGGAGGTTGCCCTTGATGACGGACACGAACAGGTCGATGTTCTTCTGGAACAGGTAGCTGTTCTTGAGGTGTTCGCCGTAGCGGCGGGACAGCTGGGCCCCGGCGTCGATCATCAGGACGTGCTTGCCCTCCTCCACCAGTTTGCGGGCAAAAGTGCACCCGACGGGTCCGCTGCCGATGATCAGTACGTCGGCCTCGGTGGCGATGGGCACATCGGTGTCGTTCATGGACGTCCTTTCGACATGTTCTCGTCGTCGACGCTGGTGATGTCCGTCGTACCGCTGAGCCACAGGGCGCTGTTGACGAGCCCGACCATGCTGAACGCCTGCGGCGTGTTGCCGAGGTGGCGGCCGGTGGCCGGGTCGTACTCCTCGGCGAGCAGTCCCACGTCGTTGCGCAGGTCCAGCAGCCGCTCGAACAGCTCCAGCGCTTCCCGGCGGCGGCCCGTGCCGTGCAGCGCGTCGGCGAGCCAGAACGTGCAGACCAGGAAGGTGGCCTCGGCGCCCGGCAGACCGTCCACGCCGCCGTCCGCCTCCGGGCGGTAGCGCCGCAGGAAACCGTCCTCGCCCAGCTCCCGGCGCACCGTGTCGACGGTGCCCCGGACCCGCGGGTCCTGCCACGGAAGGAACCCGACCCGCGGCAGCAGGAGGAGCGCCGCGTCCACACCCTTCGACCCGTAGAACTGGGTGAAGGTGTTCCGCTCGGCGTCGAAGCCCCGCGCGCAGACCTCCTCGTGGACGCGGTCGCGCAGCTTCTCCCAGCGGTCCACCGGTCCGGGGCAGCCATGACGCCGCACCGAGCGCACCGCCCGGTCCAGGCCGGCCCACGCCATCACCTTCGAGTGGACGAAGTGGCGCGGCTCGCCGCGCACCTCCCACAGACTCAGGTCCGGTTCCCGCCAGTTGCCCTCCAGGAAGTCCAGGAGCGCTCGCTGCATGTTCCACGCCGTCTCACTGGCGGCCATCCCCGCCTCGCGGCCCACGTAGAGGCATTCGAGGACCTCGCCCCATACGTCGAGCTGGAACTGGCGGGTGGCGGCGTTGCCGACCCTGACCGGGGACGAGTTCTCGTATCCGGAGAGCCATTCCAGCTCGTACTCGGGCAGCCGCCAGGCACCGTCGAGGCCGTACATGATCTGCAGGTCGGCGGGGTCACCGGCGACCGCCCGCAGCAGCCAGTCCCGCCACTGGGTCGCCTCCTCCAGGTACCCGGTGCCGATGAGCGCCTGGAGCGTGAACGTGGCGTCGCGCAGCCAGCAGTAGCGGTAGTCCCAGTTGCGCGGGCCGCCGAGCTGCTCGGGCAGCGAGGTGGTGGCCGCGGCGAGGATGCCGCCGGTGGGCCGGTACGTCAGGGCCTTCAGGGTGAGCACGGAGCGCCGTACCGCGTCGTCCCACGGCCCGCGGTAACGGCACCGGCTCATCCAGGCCCGCCAGAACCGCTCGGTGGCCTCGATGGCCGTCAGCGCCTCGACGGGCCTGGGGCGGCTGACCAGATGGGACGGTTTGTAGGTCAGTACGAAGGGGGCCTGCTGGCCCGCTTCGACGGTGAACTCGGCCCGGGTGGTCAGGTTCTCGCCGTACACCTCCACCGGGGTGTGCAGCCAGAACGCGTCCGGCCCGGCCACGGCCCGCAGGCCCGTCCCCGCGCGGTGCACCCACGGGATGATCCGGCCGTAGTCGGGACGCAGCCGGAGGTCCATCCGCATCGGCACGCGTCCGCTGAGGCCCTCGACCACGCGCACCACGTCGGCGGCTTCGCCGCGCAGCGGCATGCAGTCGAGACGCGGACGCCGCCTTCGGCGGTGTGCCACTCGCTCTCCAGGACCAAGGTGCCGTCCCGGTACCGGCGTTGCGTCGCGACGCCACCCGCGGCCGGGGCCAGCAGCCACCGGCCGCGCTGTCGTCGTGCAGCAGCGAGGCGAAGCACGCCGGCGAGTCGAACCGGGGCAGGCACAACCAGTCGACCGACCCGTCACGCCCTACCAGGGCGCCCGAGTTCAGGTCGCCGATGAAGGCGTAATCCTCGATGGCACTGACCATTAGGACACTTCCCTCACACCGGCTTTCCTCGCGCGGACCGCGGGTCGCATACCTGCGCTCATGGCCGTACTACGCCCGCGGCCGTACTACGAATAAGACGCATCGGCACAGCGGCGGACCCGACTGGAACCCATCGGGTGGCGGCCTTCGGCAGGGCTACGCGGCCCTGCCGCCAACGGCACGCGACACGCGAAGGCATGCTGATTTCTGATCTGGATGGCCCAGGAGCCGGGCCGGGCGCGCACGGGGGTGCCGGGCGCAGGCGGGTGGACAACCACCCAGTGCCCCGGCTGTCGGCGCCACGCCCCGACTGTCGGCACCTCATCCAGGGTGGCACAAAGCGGAGGCAAGCGCGATTTGTCATATGTCGGCGGCATGGGCGGGGCCCCGCAACGTCCCCCCCGGTGCTGTTCCTCGGCGGCGACGAGACGCAGAACCCGTCCTTCGACGAAACGGACGAAGACACGACCTGGAATACCGACGGGGTCACGCTGAAGCAACTGCTCGCGGATTACGAGACCCAGTGCGCCCGGAGCAATGAGATCGTGGGCGCATTCCGGCCGCTCACTGATTGTTCCCTGAGGGCGTCGACCGTGTAAGTGAGCAGTGGGAGGCGGCGCCGCGTTCGACGCGGTGTCGGAAAGGGCCGCTTGGACCTCCCCAGGTTTCCGCGGCCCTCTCCTGATCAACCTTTCATCCACTACCCCGACGTGCTGCTTTCAAGCTTCCGCCCCCCGGAGCTACCGCGACGGCGCTCCCATCGGCAGCTGGGTCAGCGGGCCGAACTCGGTGACAACCCCCGACGAGACGGCGGCACGCGTCATGGCCGCAATGCTGGAGTGGCGGGAGTGGCGGGAGCGGGCCTGCGTCCGGCTCGTGACCCACACACTCGACTCGGGCGCGGAGGGCGGTTGAGCCAGTAGGTGCGGCTGCGCGTACGCCGTGAGGCCGATTGACAGCACGCACGAATGCCGTTCGAGCACGCACCCTTCGAGCGTGCCCTTCAGCATCTCCGTCAGGTCGCGCCCGCGCCCGTAACACCCTGTGTCCCCGATTCGTTGGGCCCGAGAGTCTGATCATGACCGGAAGGACATCCGTATGGGCACAGATGAGGGGCCCGCGGCGGGCGCGCCCGGCGTCGTCGGCGGACCGGCGCCCGGTGTGACAGAGGCCTTCGCCGCGATGTGCGCGATGCCGACGGGGCCTTCCCGGGTCGTGGAGCGCGCCGCCGGAGGCGTGTGGCGGCTGCCGGGTGCCGCGCAGGCCGTCAGTGAATCGCTCGCCTCGCAGGATGCGGCCGTGCGTGAGCGGGGCTGGCTCCTGGTGTACGCACGCGTCGTGCAGGAGATGGAGAGCGACCGGGACTGGACCCAGGAAGCGGCGCACTGGCTGGACCTCGGCCGTGCCGGCTGGTCCGAATCGGCCCGCCTCTGCGCGGATGTGGCGTGGCGCGCCCGCTCGGCGCACCGCAGCGCACTGGTGTTCCTCTCCGCCGACCAAGTGGCGGCCACGGCCGTGGACACGGCCCGGGGGCGCGCGCTATGGCACTTGTTCCTCACCACGCTGCGCTACGACTTCCGTTGCTCGGCCATCAGCCGGTTCTTCGCGCGCGTCCCGGCGTCTGTCGCTTCGGCCGTTGATCCGTACATCGCCGCCCTGCGCGCCTTCGCTCTGCTGGGGCGTTCCGACAAGGCCGGGCTGCCTCTGATGGAAGAGGTTCTGCGGCGGGCCGGCGACGACGGCAAGGTGCTGCACACGCTCTTGCACGGCCTGTGGCTCGGTGAGCGGCTCGACGATCAGGCGCGGCTGATGCTCGACCTGCTGGCCGCCCCCGTGTTCGCCGACGGCACCGATCCCGAGGCGGCGTTCCGCAAGGCCGGCGCCCTGCGGATGGCGGGAGACCACGCGGGTGCGCTGGAGGCGATCGAGGCGGCCATCGACCAACTGGAGCCGACGGAGGTGGTGGTGCACGCGGACTGCGTGCGCGAGCGGGCGCTGATCCTGGCCGACCGCGATCTCCGGGCCGTGGTCGACGGTGCGCGCGATCTGCTTGTCCGCTCGGGGCTCCAGCCGTGAGGAAGCGCTGAGCAGGACAGACGCCGCTGAGCCCCTGGTACCGCCGGCGGGCGGTACCAGGGGCTCAGTCGTGACGGTGACCGTTCAGAGGACTCCGCGCGTGGCGCGGGTCAGGGGGCCCTGGCCACGCCTCACGTTGGCGCCTCCCAGTGCGTAGGCACCGGCCAGCATGGCGACGGCGCCGCTGCCGACGCCCATCGCGATCGCCTTGCGGTTCTTGAGCACCGTCCACGTCGTCGTCGCCGCTTGGAGCGTCTTCCCCGGTACGGCGGACAGCATTTCGCCCCCCGCCTTCGCCTTCGCCTTCGCACCGAGCGTGGCGCTCAGCGCCGCCGCGCTTCTCCGGCCTCGGCGGCCGATGACTTGACGCCACGGGCCGCAGAGCCGGTCTTGGCGGCGGCTCCGGAGGTGGCCTTGGAAGCGGAACGGGCCGCGCTTCCCGTGGCCTTGGCCGTCGTGGCCTTGGCGCTCTCCGCCTTGGACCGGTCGGCCTTGCCGTCCGTCGTGGCGTCACCTACAGGGCTGCTTCCGTTCTTCGCCGATTCACTCATACCCTCCGTCTGACCTCGTCTCGTTGTTCGAAACAACCACGTATTCGCTTGGCGCTCATCGGCCCCATTCGGCCGACGGGCCCCATGTGTCCGGGGCTTCGCGCACCAGCGGTCGGACACCTGGCCCGGGCCGTCACGTGATCACGGGAGGGAAGCCCGCAGGTGCCGCCACCGGGCTGACCGCCTGAGTCGCCCTGCCCATCCGTACGTAAGTGGCGGTGTATTCGACACCTTCGAGTACGAGGTACTCCAGTTCGGCCGGGTTGTTCGACATCTGACCATAGGTGCGGACGGTGAAGGTCACGCCGCACCAGAAGGGTGCTCCCGCGTTGTTCTGCGCGTGTGGCGTGTGCAGGCGAGCAGCATCGCTTTCAGAGGCTCCTCGAACCTGCGGTTGAAGTTCGGGTTCGTGCTGTTCGTCATGGGCGTCGGGTTGATCGAGACCCCGTGGCCGCCCAAGTTGTCGTTCCGCAGGTGGCCTTTGATCCAGCCGTCGCCGTCCCGCTGGTTGAGCTCGTTGACGAGCGTGCATTCGGCGGCCCCCGGACGAGAACCCCCGTAGGTGTTCCCGGGCGCGTTGACACTCGGCCCCAAGGTGACCGCGACACTGGACCCCGCCTGTGCGAGCCAACGGCCCTCCGTACGGGTTCACGGGGCCGAAAGCAGGGGTGCCCCACACCGGCGGGTGCCTGTTCCAGGCGAGGAGCGGCAGATTCCGGTGGCACCCCGGGTGGCGACGCGCTGCACCCGGACCTCCGCGGCAGCAGGTGCTCCGGCGGACCGGCCCTCCCCCACCGGCGACTTCCGCTGCACGGGCCCGCTCATCGCACGGGTGGCGTTGGCCTCGGCCTCATGCTCGAACCGGTCACCGCGGGCAGCCCGATCCGCGGCGCGATCTGCTTGGCCTGCATCGGCTTCGCGGCGTCGGCAAGGACCTCGATGATGTCCCGGTAGACATCCGGCAGCACCGCAGCCGACAGCCCCTGGCGCCAGTGCGCACTGTGATCACCCCGACCACCCGCACCCCAGGGTGCACCGGATTCTCCGGCTCCGCGCCGCCGGCCACCGGTGCGGCTGCTCCGGACCCGCCCAGGTCCATGATTACCTCTGCCAACGTCTCCCGGGCGATCCGCAGCCGCGACCATGCCTCCCGGTCGTCCTCCGGACGGTTCGTCAGCCGGGCGAGCTCCGCTTCGAGCGCCTCCCAGCCCGGCCGGCCGCCGCCTCCCGCGCCTCCAACTCCCCGATCAACGACCCCATCAGCGTCGCCTCCTCCACCCACACGGCAGAGGCCCGACCACGCCGCCGCCCCTCATGCGCAGTCGTACGTCAGCCCGCCCGCTTATAGGTAAGGACGGTCTTCGGGTGGTTGCCGATCTTGCGGAGGCGCAGCGGGCCGTCCGAGGACTTCACGTCGAAGTCGTACTTGAGCTCGTCCGGCGGGCAGTTGACGGTCCTGGTGCCCTGTTCGAGCTTGAAGTTGCTCATGGACAGGTCGTGCTGGGTGATGCCGGTGACAGTGGCGCTGCCCTTGCATCGCGGGCCGGTGCGGGTCTCGATGACCACGCGTGCGCGTCTGCCCGGCTCGACCTGGTGGATGGTCAGCTGCTGGCTGCCGTCCCTGGCGCGCCACCGGCCCACGAACCAGGGGTGGATGGGCTTGTACTTAGTGGCCGCCTTGGTGAATCCGGAGCCTTTGCGCCAGGTCAGCGTGGTGGTTTCCAGCATGCTGGGATCGACGAAGTCCACTCGGGCGCCACCGTCGCGGATGCGGACCTTCGGCCAGACGAGGTTGTTTTTGGTCGGGTCGGTAGTCCAGGAGGAGAGGTCTCCGGTGGCGACGGCCGCGATCACCTCTTGCGGTTCTTCGCCGTCGCTGCAGTACTGGCCGAAGCCGGCCGCGAGCCACACGGTGTCCCGGTACGCCTTCGCCCTGATGCCGTCGCACGGTTTGGTGCCGGTCTCATAGAGCGTCTTCCGGGCGGACCAGGCATCGTCGGAGGCGCGGCGATGCTGTGCCTCCAGGCCGCGGCGAGTGAAGCGGAGGGACACCTGCCGGCCGTCGGACAGTTCGAGGACGGTGTGGTCGTCGTCGTCCTCGACGACCCGTGAATCAGGCTTGTCCTCGGGTTCGCGGTGGGACGCCGTGTGCGCCGCGCTGCTGACGGACGGCCCCCTGTCCGATTGCTCGCCGCAGCCGCCGAGCATCAGCACCGCTACCGCCCACGCCGCTGCGCTCTTCGTTCTCATGCCGTGTCAGCTCCCCTGTACGCCGTGCCGCGATGCCCCGGGTCGGTGGGTGGCACGAACTCGGCGATGCTAGCCGGTGGGCGGCCCGCCCCGCTCGGCCCCCCGGCACGGTGCGGCCCCGGCGGTTCCGTCACTCGTCGAGGACGGCGGCGACCGCACCCGGACCCGCGCCGCCGCCTCCCGCGCCTCCAACTCCCCGATCAACGACCCCATCAGCGGAGTTGGCGAAGAGACAGCGCGAGTCCGATGAGACCTGGTCACACGTGCCGACACGCGCAAGCCACGATCCGCGGTCAGGCCGATCACATCCGAGATCGGCCCGACCCTTCCGGTACGACCGCCGCCGGCGATCACGACCTCTCCCGAGAGGCCTCCCACACACCTGCCTCCGAGGCAAATTCCCCGGTCAGCGCACCCGTCCCCGCGGTTTCAGGGCTACCGGCGGCAATTCCGGTGCGGGTAGCGCCGGGCCGTCGTACCCCTTCACCTCACCGAAGCGGGAGCCCGTCATCCAGTCCTTCCGTGCCTGCTCGATGTCTCCCTGCGTGCGGCCCACGAAGTTCCACCACATCACCAGCTCCTCCTCGAACGGCTCGCCGCCCAGGAGCATCAGGGATGCCTCCGACTCGGCGCGCAGCGGGAGTTCGGTGCGGCCGCAGCCCAGGTAGAGCATGGAGCCGGGGAGCACCGGGACGCCGTCGACGTGGGCCTCGCCGGACATGGACAGGACCGCGTATTCGAAGTCCGGCTCCAGGGGGAGGCGTACGTCCGCGCCGCGGGCCAGCGTCAGGTCCGCGCCGGTGATCGGGGTGTACGTCGTGCCGGGCGAGGCGGCCCCGTCGAGGCTTCCGAGGATCAGGGTCGCGGTCAGGCCGGGGGCCGTGATCCGCGGCAGCTCCGCGTGGTGCTCGAAGTGGGGGGCCGTGTGGCGGTCGGTGTCGGGGAGCGCGACCCACAGCTGGGCGCCGTGCAGGAAGCGGGCGTGGGCCCGCGGGCTCTCCTCGGAGTGCGAGATGGCGCGGCCCGAGGTCATCAGGCCCAGCTCGCGTGGGCGGATGGTCTGGAGGCTGCCGGTGGAGTCGCGGTGCAGGACCTCGCCCTCGTGCAGCCAGCTGACCGTCTGCAGGCCCATGTGCGGATGGGGCGGCACCTGCATGCCGGGCTCGTCCGCGATGTCGTCGGGGCCGTAGTGATCGACGAAGCACCTGCGCCCGACCATGCGGCGCCCCAGGTTGGGCAGCAGGCGGCGGACCTCGGTGGACTCGCCGAGCTTGACCTGGCGGGGGCTGAGGAGTTCCCGTACCGGTTCCGCGACGACGAAACCCCGGCCGCCGCACCTGCTCGGCACCGCCTCGCGATCAAGATTGCTCATGCCGCCCAACCTAGCCCTGTGGCCGCCGCACGTCAGTCATCCGTCAGGAGCCACCATCCGTCAGGAGCCGGCCGCCCGTCACCCGGGCCGTTAGTGGAATATTCAACCATACGGCTTCGTTGCAGCGTCCGAAGGAGGCAGACAATGGAGATCACCTATTACGACCACGGGACCGCGGCGGAGCGCTGGGAGCGTGCGCGGCAGTTCTTCGAGGCCAAGGAGTACACGACGGCCGCGGGCATCCTCACCGCCCTGGCCGACGAGGTGCCCGAGCAGGTCGCCCCGCGTCTGCTGCTCGCCCGCGCCTACTACCACTCGGCCCAACTGCTGCGCGCCGAGGCCGAGTTGCTGAAGGTCCTCGAACTCGACCCGGTCGAGAGCTACGCCCGGCTGATGCTGGGGCGCACGCTGGAGCGGCAGGGCCGGGCGGCCGACGCGGCCCCGCACCTGCGGATGGCCGCGGCGCTGGGCGGAGACTTCGGCCGCCGTTCCTGACAGCAGCCTCGTCCTGGCGGTACCTCCGTTCCTGACAGCACCCCTTCCCACCGGTACCCCGCCCGCAAGCCCCCCCACCCCCGCGCATCCGTCGTCGTCACGGCAGGCGCCACGGCCGCCATGACCGCGGCGACGACGACCGCGAGGAGTACGACCGTGATGCGGAAGATCATCTGGATGATGTCGGTCTCCCTGGACGGCTTCATGGAAGGGCCGAACCACGAACTCGACTGGCACCTCGTCGACGACGAGGTGCATCGCCACTTCAATGACAAGGTCCGCGCGATGGGCGGCATCCTGCACGGCCGCGTCACCTGGGAACTCATGGCCGAGTACTGGCCCACCGCCGACCAGGACCCGGCGAGCGGCGACATCGAGGTGGACTACGCCGGGATCTGGCGCGACATGCCCAAGTACGTGTTCTCCCGCACCCTGCGCGAGGCCGGCTGGAACACCACGATCCTGCGCGAGGTGGTGCCCGAGGAGATCCAGGCCCTCAAGGAGCAGGCGGACGGGGACCTCGTCATCAGCGGCGCCGACCTCGCCGCGTCCTTCCTGCGGCTGGGCCTGATCGACGAGATCCACACCTACGTCCACCCCGTCGTGATCGGCCGCGGTAAGCCCATGTTCCGGGCACCGGACGTGCGCGCCGCCCTCCGGCTCGCCGGGACCCACACCTTCGGCAATGGAGTCGTACAGCTCCGTCATGAGGTCGTGGGTCATGAGGTCGTGAGGTCTTCTGAGCATGAGGGCGGCAACTGAAACTAATGCGCATTAGCTCTGTCTCGGCCTAGCCATTCGCCGCAGGCCCCCGTAAGAATTGCGGCGACTTCGATCCAGGGGAGAGATGAGCATGAAGAGGCGCAGCGTCCTGCTCGCGGCATTGGCTCTCACGGCCGCGTCGCAGTACGGCGATGGCGGCGGGGAAACCGTCCGCGGCGGGCAGACGCGTGGTCGTCTATTACCAGACGCAGTACGCGAACGGCACGTACGTGTCACCGCTCGCGCTCACCGAGCGCCGCACCGGCGTCACGGATGTGCTGGTCGCCGCGGTGCACCTCAACGATCTCAACGGCCCTTACGCGCCGGTGCACTTGAACGACGACCCGCCGAGCGCCGCCAAGTACGACCGGATGTGGCGGGACCTGAAGACCCTGCGCGGTCAGGGCGTACACGTGCTGGCGATGGTCGGAGGCGCGGCGCCCGGCAGCTTCACCCGGCTCGACGAGGAATTCGACACGTATTACCCGCTGCTGCGGGACTTCATTCGGCGCTACGAACTCGACGGCGTCGACCTCGACGTGGAAGAGCGGATGTCGCTGGCCGGTATCGAGCGGGTCATCAGTGCGCTGCGCGCCGACTTCGGCGCCGGTTTCATCATCACGCTCGCGCCGGTGGCCAGTGCGCTCAGCGGCGGCGGAAATCTCTCCGGCTTCGACTACGACGCCCTTTACCGCAGCCGGGGCGGTGACATCGCGTGGTTCAACGCGCAGTTCTACAACGGCTGGGGCCGCATGAACTCCACGGCCGATTACGACGCCATCATCGCCCGCGGCCTGATTCCCGCCTCGAAGGTGGTCGCCGGAGCGCTCACGTCACCGGACAACGGCGGCAGCGGCTACGTCGGCATGACGACGCTGAAGTCCACGATCGGCGCGCTCGCCTCGAAGTACCCGGGCTTCGGCGGGGTGGCCGGCTGGGAGTACTTCAACTCCCGGCCCGGCGGCACCGCCGCGCCCTGGAAGTGGGCGGCGGAGGTCTCCTCGGCGCTGAAGATCCGCCGCTAGAGGTTCCGCCGCCGGACACCTGCCGCGGGCCACCCCCCGCGGAAGAACCGCCCCTGACGGGCTGCGTCGCGTGGACTGCCCTCCCCCCCGGCAGTCGAAGCGCGCGTCACAGCCACAGGGCCTCGGCGACGGCCACCCCCAAGAAGGCCGCGCCGAGGCCCGCGGCGACGCTGCCGAGCGCGTTCGCCACCGCGTAGAACCGCGCCCCGCCCTCGGCGAGCCGCAGCGTCTCGTACGAGAAGGTCGAGTACGTGGTGAGGGCCCCGCACAGGCCGGTGCCGAGGAACAGTTGTGTGGAGGTGGCGGCGGCGCCCGCCGCGGTGGCCCCGGCGAGCACGCCGAGGACCAGGCTGCCCACGACGTTGACGGTGAAGGTGCCCCACGGGAAGACGGTGCCGTGGCGGCTCTGCACGGCGCGGTCGGTCAGGTAGCGCAGCGGGGCGCCGATCATCGCCCCGGCGATCACGAACAGCCAGTTCACCGGGCCTCCTCCCGTCCCATGGACAGCCAGTTCACCGGGCCTCCCCCCTGCAGAGCAGCCGGGGCGTGTGGCCTCGTCATGACCGCCTCCACGCCACCAGGCGGCGCGTGGTCCACGCCGCGCCCCACACCGCCGCCAGCGCCGCGAGCAGCGTCAGGGCCAGATAGGCCAGCCCCGTACGGGCGTGGCCGCCGCTCACGAGTCGCTGGATGTCCACCGCGTACGTCGAGAAGGTGGTGAAGCCGCCGAGCACGCCCGTGCCGAAGAACGGCCGCACCAGGCGGTGTGCCGCCCACACCTCGGTGATCAGCACCATGAAGACGCCGATCACCGCGCATCCCACCGCGTTGACCGCGAACGTCGACCAGGGGAAGCCGTCGGCGGCCACGGGCCACAGGAGAGACGCGCCGTAGCGCGCCGATGCCCCGAGCGCGCCGCCCACCGCCACCGCGGCGAGGACCGGGCCCTGCTCCCGTGTCGACGCGTACCGAGGCCGCCGTGCGGGGGGTGGAGGGGCCGGGGGTCGGCGTCCGCGGGGTCGTCGACCGCTCCGGACCGCTGGGCTTCCATGGGCATCGCCTCCTACTCGCGTCGCCCGTCGCCGGGCGCACTCGCTCGCAAGTAGGGACCGTTGGCGGCATCCTTCGCCGCGGTTCGGGTACGGCGGGCCCCACCGCCGCGCGGCGCCCGGGCGAGCGGGCGGGCCCGTGCCCCGGGGAAGATCGCCGCTCACACCAGGTTAACCGCACGGGCGGGACGTCCGCGTCGCCGAGCGCGCAGGCCTCTGCCGGGCCGGGCGGCGGGGCATGGCGCCGACTGCCGCGGTGGCCACCGTCCTCGGCGGGCTGCTCACCGGCCGGCAGGGCGGCGACGCCGACACGCGCGCCCGTGGGAACACCCGCCCGGACCAGGAGCACACCCGCCCGGACTCGGTCGAGACCGAAGGTCATCATCCGCGCGACCGCCCCATACACGTCCTGGCCTGGTCTGCCCGCGCATACGTATGTGCAGAGCAGCCCGTCAACTCCCGCCCCCCACGCGGCCGCCACCGCGATCGCCGGGGCGCGGGAACTGCCTGGCGGTGGGTGCCGACACCTCGGGCGGCCACGCCGTCGCGTCCAGGAGACCGAGTACGTAGGCCCGGGCCACCAGCGCCGTCCGGTTCTGGACCCGCAGCCGGCGGCACAGCCGGGTCAGGTGGTAGTTGACGCCGTCGACGCCGATCCCCACGGCACGCGCCACGACCGCCGTCGTGGAGCGCCCGCGACGAGCCGCAGGATGCGTGCTTCTTGCGCGCTGAGCGCCGGATGCGCGGAGTCCGCCTCGCCGGGACGCGTCGCACCGCCCGGCCCGGGCGGCCGCGGGGCCCGGTCCTCCGCCACGCGCAACGTCACCAGCAGGGGCGGTGTCTCCTCCAGCGGGTCGTGACCGGTTCCACGGTCACCTGGCCGTGGCGGACCTCGTCCCCGGCGTCCAGCTCACTCGACCGGGTAGCGGGACCTGCGGCCGGAGCGCATGGCCTCGTCGAGTTTGCGGAGCTGTTTCCTGTTGGTGGGCGTGAGCAGGTCGAGCAGCATGCGGTTGGCGACCCGGCCCGGCCGGAGGCCGAGCGCCGCGGCGAAGGGCGGGTTGGCGACCGAGACCAGTCCTTCGCCGCTGCTGATGGCGGTCGGCGCCGGGGAGCGGTCGAGCAGGCTCAGGAACCTGCCCCGCCACACCGCCGCGTCCGCCACCTTCGGCCTGCCCGGGTCCGCCGCGTCACCGCCGCCACCCGGCCCAGTCGTACGCGGTCCAGCCGTACGCGATCCACCCGTGCCCGGCCCATCCGCGCCCGGCCCACCGGCTGTTCGGGTCACGCCCCGTCTCCTCTCCGTCCTTCCCCCTCACACATGTCACCCCGGTCCGCGCAAGCGCGGCGCGGAAAAGCCCCCTACAAGATTATGTAGTTCTCACGGCGGGCGGCCGCCGGGGGCGCGGCACGGTGGAGTGCGCGTCCAGCACGTCGGGCGCGACTCCCCCACGTCCTTGGGAAGAGGCACTGGCCATGAGCGAATCCCCCACTGTCGAGGTCCACGGCCCCCGGAACGCCCCGGACCCCGCGTACCCCGCGCCGCCCACCGTCGACATCACGGCAACGGGACTGAGCAGCACACCCGTTCAGCAGGCCGTGGAGCTGGCGCGCCGGTACGGCCCGCTCTACGTCCGCCGCTACCACGGACGGGACAGCCTCTGGGCCTCCTCCATGGAGCTGGTCGAGGAACTCTCCGACGAGACGCGCTTCGCCAAGGGGGTCGGTCCCGCGCTGGAGAACGTCCGCGGCATCGCGGGCGACGGCCTGTTCACGGCGTACGACGACGAGCCCAACTGGGCGAAGGCGCACGACATCCTGCTGCCCGCCTTCGCCATGAACTCGATGCGCACGTACCACCCGCACATGCTGCGGGTCGCCCGGCGCCTCATCGCCTCCTGGGACGGCCGGTTCGCGCCGGGCGCGGCGCGGTCCGCTCCGGTGGAGGTGTCGGAGGACATGACCAGGATGACCCTGGACACCATCGGCCTGGCCGGCTTCGGTTACGACTTCGACTCCTTCGCCCGTACCGATCCGCATCCCTTCGTCGAGGCGCTCGTACGCTCGCTCGGGCACAGTCAGGCGAAGCTGGCCCGCACGCCCGGCGGCGACTACGCCGCCGAGGACGCGGAGTTCGCCGCCGACGCCGCCTTCCTGGCCGAGGTGGTCGACGAGGTCATCGAGAGCCGCAAGGCTGCGGGCGACACCGCCACCGACGACCTGCTCGGTCTGATGCTGAACTCCCCGCACCCGGGCAGCGGCGAGGTGCTGGACGAGGCCAACATCCGCAACCAGGTCATCACTTTCCTGATCGCCGGGCACGAGACCACCTCGGGCACGCTCTCCTTCGCCCTCCACCACCTCCTGAAGAACCCGGCGGCCCTGCACCGCGCGCAGGCCGAGGTGGACGCCTTGTGGGGCGACACCCCCGATCCCGAGCCGTCGTACGAGGACGTGGGCCGCCTGCGGTACGTCCGTCAGGTCCTCAACGAGACGCTGCGACTCTGGCCGACCGCGCCCGCGTCCAGCGCGCCCTCGCCGACACCGTGCTCGGCGGGCGCCATCCGATGAAGGCCGGCGAGTTCGCGGTGGTGCTCACCCCGATGCTGCACCGCGACCCGGTGTGGGGCGACAACGTCGAGGAGTTCGACCCGGAACGCTTCGCGCCCGAGGCCGAGGCGGCGCGCTCCCCGCACGCGTACAAGCCGTTCGGAACCGGTGAACGCGCCTGCATCGGGCGGCAGTTCGCGCTGCACGAGGCCACCATGCTGCTCGGCATGCTCATCCACCGCTACCGGTTCATCGACCACCGCGGCTACGACCTGAAGGTCAAGGAGACCCTCACCCTCAAGCCCGACGGCTTCACGATGGCCCTCGCCGCACGCACCCCCGAGGACCGCGCGCGGAGCCGGTCCGCCCTGCGCGAGCTGGTCTCCCTCACCGGCACGGACGGCTCTGCGGGCGCGGCGGACCGGCCCGCGGACGGGCTGCCGGCCCGGGTTCCGGCGGGCACCGCGCTGACCTTGCTGCACGGTTCCAACTTCGGGACCTGTCGTGCGTACGCGGAGCAGCTGGGCGAGCACGCCGCCGACCTCGGCTTCGACGTGCGCGTCGCGCCATTGGACGAAGCCGTCGGCGCGCTGCCCACCGACACGCCGGTGGTGATCGTCGCGCTCTACAACGGCCAACCGACCGACGACGCGCGCGCGTTCATGTCCTGGCTGACGGACGCGGCACCGGACGCGGCCGTCGGCGTACGGTACGCGGTTCTCGGTGTCGGGGACCGCAACTGGGCGGCGACCTACCAGCGGGTGCCCACCCATCAGCGACGACGCGCTGGCCCGCGTCGGGGGCGACCCGGCTCCTGGAGCGCGCGGAGGCCGACGCCTCCGGTGACCTGACCGGTACGGTACGGCACTTCGCCGCGGCGCTGCGGGACACGCTGCTGCGACGGTACGGCGACCCGGAGAGCGTCGGAGCAGCCGACGCCCCGGCCACCGCCCCGGCCTGCGGCTACGACGTCGTGGAGGTCACCGGTGGGCCGCTGGACGCGCTGGCCGCCCGGCACGGCACGGTGGCGATGACGGTCGTGGAGAGCGCGGACCTTGTCGACATGACGCACCCGCTGGCCCGCCCGAAGCGGTTCCTGCGCGTCGCGCTCCCCGACGGCGTGACCTACCGCACCGGCGACCATCTGACCGTGCTCCCCGCCAACCGTCCGGAGGCGGTCGAGCGCGCGGCGGCCGTGCTGGGGGTCGACCTGGACGCGGTCCTGAATGTCCGGGCGCACCGGCCGGGCCGGGCCACCCTGCCGCTCGACCGTCCGATCCTCGTACGTGAACTCCTCGCCCGCTACGTGGAGTTGGGCGACGCGCCGACCCCGGCGCAGGCCGCGCTGCTCGCCGAGCACAACCCGTGCCCGCCCGAACGGATCTCCCTGGAGCAACTGGCCGCCGACCCGGCGGCGTTGGCGGCCCGGCAGGGTGGCCTGCTCGACCTGATCGAGGACCATCCGGCGCTGCGCGGGCTGCTGCCGTGGCCCGTGCTGCTCGAACTGCTGCCGCCCATCAGGACCCGCCACTACTCGATCTCGTCGTCGCCCACCGTGTCGCCGGGCCACGCCGACCTGATGGTCTCCCTCCTGTCGGCCCCGGACCGTTCCGGTCGCGGCACCTTCCGCGGCACGGGCTCCTCGTACCTGTACGGTCTGCGGCCCGGTGACACCCTGCACGCGCGCGTGCAGCCCTGCCGGGACGCCTTCCGCCTGCCCGGCGACGGGCGGACGCCGGTCATCATGGTCGCGCGGGCACGGGCCTCGCGCCATTCCGCGGGGCGATCGCCGACCGCGTGCACCGGTTGCGTGGCGGCGCTCAACTGCCGCCCGCTCTGTGCTACTTCGGCTGCGACCACCCTGACGCCGACTATCTGCACCGCGCGGAGCTGGAGGAGGCGGAGCGCGCGGGCGCGGTGTCCATGCGGCCCGCGTTCTCCAAGGCCCCCGCGGGCGACCTGCGCTACGTACAGCACCGGATCGCGGCCGAGGCCGAGGAGGTCTGGCGCCTGCTGGAGGCCGGGGCGACGGTGCGTGTCTGCGGTGACGGCTCCCGGATGGCCCCCGGCGTGCGCGAGGCGTTCCAGCGCATCCGTACGAAGTACGAGGGAGGCGACGCCGCGGCGGCCGAGGCCTGGTGGCAGGGTCTGGTCGCCGCGGGCCGCTACGTCGAGGACGTCTACGCGAGCACTCCCGTCACTTCCGCGAGGTGATCCGGGCGGTCAGGAGGTTCGGGTCCTCGTCGGTGAAGTAGGCGCCGCTGGTGACGTACGCCTTGGAGCCGCGTACGGCGAGGGACGTCGGGTTCTGGAGGCCGTCGGCGGCGGTCAGCACGGTGGTGTGCCGGCCGTCCGGCCGGACCAGGGCGACTTCGTTGTCCGCGTTGATCGCGGCCAGGAGGGTGTCGCCGCGGCCGGTGAACGCGAAGTCGTCGATGTCGACGAGCCCGGTGGCCCGGACCTCCACCGGGCCCGCGGCGCCGTGGCGCGCGATCGGGATGCGCAGGACGGTGCCCTTGTCCAGGTTGGTGACCCAGGCCGCGCCGTGGTGGATCTTCACGCCGTTGGCTCCCAGGAAGCCGGTGCGCGCCAGCTCGGGGGCGGTGGCCCACCGGGTGGGGGTGCCGCCGCGGGTGGGTACGCGCCAGACCGCGCCGAGGACGGAGTCGGTGGCGTACAGCTGTCCGTCGCGCTCGTCGAGGGCCAGGCCGTTGGGCAGGCCCTCGGGCGCAGCGCGGCGATGCGCTGCTGGGGGGCCGCCCGGGCGCAGGCGCCATACGCCGGTCAGGTCGCGGCTGCCGGTGGCGTAGAGGAAGTACAGCGTTCCGTCGTCCGCGCGGAGATCCCGCCGAGGAACGGCGAGGTCAGGACGGGGGTGGTGCTGCCGTCCTGGGGTTTCGGCAG
>RBWT01000269.1 GCA_004010275.1 Streptomyces huasconensis | reverse complement strand
ATGCCGGGCCGCCCGCGCGCGGCCGACGGCTGCCGGGCCGCCCGCGAGGCGCGGAGGAGCGGAGACCGGCCCGGCGTCGCGGGCTACCGCTCCGAGGGCTACCGCTCTGCGGGCTACCGCCCCGCCGCGCCGTCCAGCGCGGGGGCGATCACCGCGAAGGCCTCGTCGAGCAGCGCGGCCGGGTCCTCGGCGCCGTCGCTGTCGCACCACCGGCGCAGCACGGCGTCGAAGGCGGTCAGCGCCATACCGGCCGCCAGCCCCGGATACAGCTCGGTCTCGGGGGCGAGCCCGAGACGCTGCCCCACCTGCGTGGTCAGGCCGTCGCGCCAGTGCGCCTGCCGTTCCAGGAAGCGCGCGTGCAGGGCGGGAGTGCGCAGGATCAGCCGCACGACGCGCAGCGCCCTCTCGGAGTCGACGGCGCAGGCGTGCAGAGGGATACGGACGGCGTGCAGCAGCGCCTGCGAAGTGGACTCGTCTACCGGGCGCTCCGCCAGTTCCGCACGCATGTCCGAGCCCATGTCGACCAGGAACTGGACGACCACGTCCTCCTTGGACGCGAAGTACCGGAAGAACGTGCGCCGGGAGACACCGGCCGCGGCCACGATCTCGTCGATGGTGACTCCGTCGTACCCCTTCACCGCCAGCAACTGCAGCGCGGATTCGGTCAGTTCGTCGGAGACGAGGCGACGCTTGCGCTCGGCCATGCTCACTTCGGGGCGACTCATCTCAGGTCACTCGCTTCTGGACGGCTCACTGCGGGACGGCTCACTTCTGACAGCTCACTTCAGGGGGCCGGTTCACCTCATTATCGTACACGCCATGCCTTGCATGACACTCAGAGGCGCATTGACACTGAGTGTCACGCGGTGCACGATGTGCCGCATGACGCAGCAGCACTGGACCATTGATCAAGTCCCGGACCAGACCGGGCGGTTGTTCGTCGTTACCGGAGCCGCCAGCGGTCTCGGCCTGGCGACCACCCGGGGGCGTCGCCCGCCGCGGCGGGCGGGTGATCCTCGCCGTGCGCGACGGAGAGGAAGGGCCGCCGGCGTCGCGGCGATCACCGCCGAACACCCCGGCGCGCAGCTTGAGGTGCGCCACCTGGACCTGGCCGACCTCGACTCGGTCGGCGCCTTCGCCGCACGTATGCGCGCCGAGCACGACCGGGTGGACGTCCTGGTCAACAACGCGGGGGTGCTGGCGCGCCCCGCACGCTGAGCGCGCAGGGCCACGAGCTGCAGCTCGCCGTGAACCACCTCGGCCACTTCGCGCTCACGGCGGCACTGCTCGGCCTGCTGGGCGCGGGCCGCGATCCGCGCGTGGTGACGGTGAGTTCGGTCAACCACCGGCAAGGGCGCCTCTTCTTCGACGACCCGCACGGCGAGCGCGGCTACAAACCCATGGCCTACTACAACCAGTCGAAGCTCGCCAACGCCGTCTTCGGACACGAACTCCACCTGCGCCTGACCGAGGCGAAGAGCCCGGTCCGCAGCGTGCTCGCCCACCCCGGCTACACGGCCACGAACCTGCAACTCCACGGCCCCACCGGCCTGTGGCGCTTCCTGCTGGGCCGCGTCGGCAACCCGCTGTTCGCCCAGCGCCCGGCCGACGGCGCCCGGCCGCAGCTGTACGCGGCCACCGACCGCCGCGTGCGCGGCGGCGAGTTCATCGGGCCCGGTGGCCCGGCCGAACTGCGGGGCGCGCCGAAGCGGGTGGCCCTGTCGGCCACGGCGACCGATGCCGAGACCGGCCGCAGGCTGTGGGACCTGTCGGAGCAACTGACCGGAGTGCGCTACGAGTTCCCGGCTTCGGTCTGAGGCCCCGCCTCGCCCCCCGCCACGCTCCCCGGCTCCGGCAGGGGAGCGGCCGTCAGACCCTGCGCCAGCGCGCGTTCACCCAGGAGAAGAGGCCGAAGGCGACGAAGGGCGACCGCGATGAGGGCGAGCAGCCAGGGCCCGAAGCCCGTCTCGGTGAAGGAGCGCAGGGTGTTGTCCATGCCCTTCGCCTCACCGGGCTCGTGCTGCAACGCGGCGGTGAGGGCGAACCCGCCGGCCACGGCGAACACCGTGCCCCGGGCCACTCCGCCGGCGATCCCGAGGACATCCGTGAGCTGCCGCATCCGGCGCGGCATCTCCGACAGGCGCAGCCGCTTGTGGAACTTGCGCATCAGCGCCCGCCCGGCGATCCACACCCCGGCGATGATCACACCGATGCCCGCGGCGGCGACGAGCCACTGCCCGGCGGGCCAGTCGAGGACCTTCGCGGTCACGTCCTTGGTCTGCCGGTCGCTCGCGCCGCTGCCGCTGCCCTCGTCGCCCGCCGCGTACGCGAGGACGGAGTACGACACGAAGACGTAGAAGAGGAAGCGCGCCCCGGACAGTGCCCGCTTGCCCGGCTTGTGGCCATCGGGGCCCGCCTGCCCGAAGAGGGCCTCCGAGAGCCGCCACAGCGCCATCCCGGCCAGGGCGATGCCGAGCAGCCACAGCAGGATGTTCCCGAACGGCCGGTCGGCGAGTTCCGCCACGGCGCCGCCGCGGTCGGCCTGGCGGCCGCCGCCGTCGGAGAAGGCGATGCGCAGGGCCAGCGCCCCGATGAGGAGGTAGATCACTCCGCGGCCGACGAAGCCGGCACGCGCCACCGCCTCGGCGGTACGTCCCTTGGCGGCCCGCCGGGCCCGGCCCTTCCCATTCGCTGTCACCGAAGGCAGATGCATGGCTTCCAAGTGCCCCCGCGGTACCGGCTTATGCGATTCGTGCGCGTCTTCGCAGGTCGCAGCGGGGTCTATCCCTCTCTACACCGTACGTCGTACGGGACGCGTCGCGCGAGCGGTCGGGGCGGGGCCGGATCAGTGGTCAGTGGTACCCGGTGCGGGCTCCCGGCCGCCCGCCCGTGTACGGGGCGCTGGCCGGGATCGTGAACGTCCGGTCGAGGCGGGTGATGCGGAGCACGCGCCAGTTCCGCGCGGTGCCGGGCACGAGCCACAGGGTGCCCTGGCTCGCGGCCACGTACTGCCGGATGCGCACCAGCAGCCGCAGGCCGCCGGCGTCGAGGAACGTCACCTTTCGCAGGTCGGCCACGACGTGGCGGCCGGCCTGGTCGAGGAGCGCCGTCACACGGGGGGTGAGTTCCTGGTCGGCCCAGGCGTCGAGCTCACCCCAGAACGCGAGGACATCTGTGCCGTTCACCACGCGGTGACGCAGGCCGAAGGTGAAGTCGGCAGTGCCCGTTTCCCAGTCCAGCAGTGTCCTGCCTCCTTCACGGAGAGTAATCGACGGAGGGTGGCGCGCCCTTCCGGAACCGGCGCCTGACGCCACCGGAGTCAGGGGCGGCACCGAGGTCCTATGTCCATCGTTCCCGCTCAGCGCCGTTCGTACCCTTGTGTGGGCGGTAGTTTGAGCGAACTGCCGCACCGATCAAGGCCCATGCCGTCGATTACGTAGTGTAGTTGCTGGTCGGGAGGGTGGCGGCACACGGGCGGAGCGGTCCCTCGGTGAGCGGTCGCGGGGCGCCAACTCCCTGATAACGCGGCAAAACCACCCACTCCGAGAAGCGCGGGCAATTCGTACGGATCGTCGGCATGCTGTCGTGCGCGGGGCGAGCAGCGGATACGGTGCTGGCGTGGTGATCGATAGGGAGGGGCCGGTGCCCGGTACTGCGCTGCTCATCGCGTGGCGGCCCCCGTGACCAAGAGCCGTCTCGTGGACGCGGCTTCCGTGCTGCCCGTGCTCGCCGCGGTCGCGCCGGCCACGCTCGCCGGCACGGACACCGCGAGCGTGGTGGAGCTGGCGGACCCGCTGGACCCGCAGACGGTCCTGACCCGGCTGCGGGCCGCCGCCATGGCGCCCGGACCGCTGACGATCTACCTCGTCGGGCAGGTCCATCTCGACCGCCGCCAGCGCCACTTGCACCTCGCGCTCGCCCGGGCCACCCCCGCCACCATGCGCTACACAGGGTTCCCCTGGGACTGGTTCACCCAGGAACTGCGGCTGCGCCCGGCGGGCAGCACCGCGCTCATCGCCGACCTGCACACCGACGCCGAGAGCTGGCAGGCCCTGACGAGCACCGGCTCGACGCGGGGCCCGGCGTCGCCCTCTACGGCCGCGTCGCCCCGCCCGCCCGGCGCCGCACCCCGGCGGCGCCCGCCTACATGAAGGCGCTCGCCACCATCCTGCGCAGCGGCCACCGCCCCCCGCTGCTCCCGCTCCACCAGCAGGCCGCCGCCCAGTCCCTCGGCGACGACGCCCCCGACCTGCTCCTCGCACTCGACCCCCACGCGGCACCGCAGCCGTCGGCCGCCGCAGCGCACCTCCCGCAGGCACCGGCCGCGCACCCGCCGGGGCCGGATCAGCCCGGCATCCCGCACGGCGACCCGCACACCGACCCGCACGCGGCGATCACCGCGGCCGTCGAGGCGGGCCGCCACGGCGAGGCCGCGGCGCTCGCGGCCTCCTGGGAGCAGACCGCCCTGCGCATGCACGGTCCGGGCTCGAACGAGGTCATCCATTGGATGGAAGTCCGCGCCGACCTCGCGCGGTTCGCCGGTGAACCGGCGCGCAGCTGCGAGACGTGGCTCGCGGTCGCGACGGCCCGCCTCGCGGCCGGGCAGGCACCGGACTCCCCGGAGGTCGAAGCCGCGGCCGACCGGGCCCACCACCTCTGGGACCGCGTACGCGACCCCGAGGCCGTCCGCGCCCTCGGCCCCGCGTTGATCCGCCTGCGCCGTCAGGTCCCGGGCCGCCAGCGCGGCCACGCTGACGCTGGCCCAGCGCCGCCTGGAGCAGTTCCACGGACAACGGGTCGGCTGAGGCCGCGCGGCGCCGGCGCCCCGCCGGTCGAGCCCGCCGTGGCCGAACGCCTGGGTCCACCAGGGCCCGCCGGAGGCGTTGTGGATGCCCACCCCCAGCTCCTTGTAGTCGCAGTTGAGGATGTTGGCGCGGTGGCCGGCGCTGTTCATCCAGGAATCCATCACCGAGGCCGGGGTGCGCTGGCCCCGCGCGATGTTCTCGCCGTACGTGCTCCAGCGGTACCCGGCCGCCGTGATGCGGTCGCCGGGGTCCGTGCCGTCCGGGCTGGTGTGGTCGAAGTAGTCGCGCGCGGCCATGTCGGCGGAGTGCTTCGTGGCGGCCGTGGCGAGCCTGCCGTTGGAGCGGACCGGGCCGCAACCCGCCTTGGCGCGCTCGGTGTTGACCAGCGCGACGACCTGCTCGGCCGCGCCGTTCGGCGCCGCGGGAGCCGGGTCGGGCGCTGCGGCTTCCGCTTCGGCTCGGCCTGTCGGCCTGGTCTTGACGGGCGTCGCGGACGGCTTCTTCGTCGGCTGCTTCTTCGCCTTCTTCTTCGGCTTCTTCTTGTCGGTGCTCGGCTTGGCCGAGGGGGAAGCCGAACGCTTGGGGGAGGGGGACGCGCACTTCGAGGCCGACTCCGCCGCCGAGGGGGTGGCGGAGCCGGGGGCGGCGGCGGTGGCCGGGGAGGTCTCCTGCGACTCCGGTCCCGTCAGCAGATGCACCGCCGCGCCACCGGCGACCAGCGCGGCGACCGCGCGGCCACCCCGGCGGTGCGGCGCCGGCGCCTGGCGCGTTCCTGCCGGGCCAGCGTCCGCGCCGAGACGGGGGCTCCGCCGTCGTGCGAGGGGGCGGCCGAGCCGACCACGACCAGATCGGCGACGCCACCCGCTGGATCAGGGCCGCTGTCACGGGCACGAGAGCGAGCGCCACGAGCAACCGCTCGGCGGGCACCAGGTTGGACCAGTGCCCCGCGCAGACCACGCAGTCACGCGCATGCCGGGCCAGCCGCTTGCGCCACAGCGCGGACGGCACGCCGTCGAAGCCCGCGGTCAGCTCCCTGAGCCCCGCGCAGAGCGGCTCGGCCGCCAGGGCGCGGACGACCACCCGGGCCGTCTCCAGCTGCGCCTTCATCCGCTGCACCCGCACCGCCGCGTGCTGCGGGGACAGCTCCAAGGCCTCGGCGACCTCCGCCCGCGTCAGCTCGCCCGCGGACTCCAGCCACCACAGGGACAGCAGGGCCCGGTCGTCCTCGTCCAGCCACCGCGTCGCCTCCGCGGTCTCCTTGCGCTGCCCCGAGAGGCCGAGCCGCGTGATGGTCAGATCCACGAAGTCCGCGCCCGGGTCCACCACGTCGTACCCGTCCGCGAGACCACCACCGGCGGGTATCGCACTCGAGGCGCGCTCCCGCCAGTGCCCGCGTATCTGGTTCATGGTGATGGCCACCAGCCAGCTGCGGAAGTTCTCCGGTTCCCGCAGGCCGTCCAGGCCCCCGAGGACGCGGAGCATGGTCTCCTGCACCACGTCGTCCACGTCCGCGTGACCGTTCAAGGCCCGCCCGACGATGTTGTAGACCAGCGGAAGGTACTCCGCCACGAGCGCGTCCTGCGCCCCCTGGTTGCCGTCCTGCGCCGCCCTGACCATCGCGACTTGGCGTTCGCTGCTCACGCTGAGACCACTTTCTGTGTGGGGACCTGTCTCCTCCGACACAGGGGAGACGCGCGGCCCGGGCCCGGATAACAGAAACCGGCCGACCGGACGAGAAGAATCCCGGTCCCGACGACGGGCGCCGGCCGGGCTCACGGCTCGTCGTGTGCGGTGAGCTGCTCGGACCTGGCCACCAGCCGGGACAGTTCGACGCGAGAGCGTACCCCGTGAGCGCGAAGACGTTGCGGAGGTGGTGGTCGACGTCCGCGGACTCACCGACAGACGCCGCGCCACCTCCCGGTTGGTGGCGCCCTCCGCGACGCAGCGGGCGATCCGCAGCTGCTGCGGAGTGAGGCCCGACAGACCGCCCGGCGGCTCGGGGGCGCCGGCCTCCCCGGTGGCGCGCAGCTCTGCCCGCGCCTGCTCGGCCCAGGCACGGGCGCCGCACCGCTCGAAGGAGACCAGGGCGTCGCGCAGCCTGCCCCTGGCCTCACCGGGGCGGCGCCTGCGCCGCAGCCACTTGCCGTACAGGAGCTGGGTGCGGGCGCTCTCGAAGTCACCGCCCACCAGTTCGTGACGGGCGAGCGCCACGGCGTAGAGCGCGTCACCGTCCTCGGGTGCGGCGAGCAGGGCGTGGCAGCGGGCCAGCTGCGCGGGGGCCTGCGGGTCGGCGCCCTGGGCGGCCCACGCGGCGAACTCCGCGACGCAGCCGCGGGCCGCCTCCGGCTCCCCGGCGAGGGCGGCCGCCTCCACGAAGCAGGGCACCGCGAGCATCCGTACGGCGAAGTGACCGCGGCGCGGCCCCGGGCGCACCACAGGCCCGAGCCGCGCGGCGGCCTCCGGCGCCCGGCCGCGGCCCAGGTCCACGCGGGCCAGCGCCCACTGCACCAGCGTCGAGGCCTGCGCGAGGCCGTGCCGGTCGGCGGTTCGCGCCGCTGCGGCCGCGTGCGTGTCGACGGCTGCGTCCTCGCCCTCCATGGACGCCACCAGGGCGAGGATCGCGTGGTGTTGCGCGGCGATGTTGCGCTGGCCGGTACAGCGCGCCGCGCGCAGTCCTTCCTCGGCGTGGGCCCGGGCCCGGGCATGGCGCCCGGCCCGCAGTTCGGCGTACGCCAGATACTCCAGGGCCTGCGGTACGTCGATCTCCCGCACCCGAGGCCCGCGCGGCGGCCAGCGCCCGGGCGTTGATCCGGGAGGCCGCCGCGAGGTCCCCCACGACCAGGGCCGCCACCCCGGCCCGCAGCAACCGCGACGGCTCCTCCGCGCCCTCCCCCAGCGCCACGACTCCGCCGCAGCCCGTGACGCGCGGCACGGAGCCGGCCGCGCATGACGACGGCCATGGCGGCGCGGTACTCCTCGGCGAGGGAAGCCTCGGAGGTGGAGGCTTCGGAGGGGGACGCGTGGGGT
>RBWT01000268.1 GCA_004010275.1 Streptomyces huasconensis | reverse complement strand
ATTGAACCAGTGACCTCTTCCGTGTCAGGGAAGCGCTCTCCCGCTGAGCTAATCGCGCGGGACGACCTTCATGAAGCAAACCGCCGAAGCGGTTCTCGTGAAGATCAGTGGACGATACTGGGATTGAACCAGTGACCTCTTCCGTGTCAGGGAAGCGCTCTCCCGCTGAGCTAATCGTCCTTGGAGGTGGAGACGGGATTTGAACCCGTGTAGACGGCTTTGCAGGCCGTTGCCTCGCCTCTCGGCCACTCCACCAGGAGTGCGGGGGTTCGGGAAGATCCCCCACGTTCCTGCGAGCGGACGACCAGGTTCGAACTGGCGACCTCAACCTTGGCAAGGTTGCGCTCTACCAACTGAGCTACGTCCGCTTGTCTTTCCCGGTCCGCTTGCGCGTCCCGGCGACGTGTTGAACTCTAGCGGATTCCTGGGCCAGTACAAAAACGCGTTTGCGCAGCGTGCTGCGCTGTCGTCGGCCCAGGGCGCGGCCAGGACGCCGGTCATAGACTCGCAGGCGTGCACAACCCCCCTCAGACGTCCTCTCCGGCGCTCCCTCCCCTGGCCCGCTTCGGCGGCCTCGTCGCCACCGGCCTGCGCGACGTGACCAGCGACCCCGCGGCCCTGGACTCCGCCGGCTTCTGGGCGGTGTCCGCGGACTTCGAGGGAGGTCTGGTCTGCGCCCGCTTCGACGACGTACGCGAAGAGGCCGTGCCCGCTCCCGTGCCGGGCCGGTGGCAGGGGCCTGCCGCCGACGACTGGACGTCGTCCCTGGACCGCGCTGCGTACACGGAAGGCGTACGACGGATACGGGCGTACATCGCGGCCGGCGAGGTCTACCAGGCGAACCTCTGCCGCGTCCTGTCCGCGCCCGTCCCGCCCGGCGCCGACGTGGACGCCCTGACGGCCCTCCTCGCGCGCGGGAACCCCGCTCCGTACGCAGGAACGATCCGCCTGCCCGCGCACGGCGTGGAGACAGCCACCGCCTCCCCGGAGCTGTACCTGCGGCGCGCGGGCCGCGTCGTGGAGTCGGGCCCCATCAAGGGCACCGGCCGGACGGAGGCGGATCTCCTGGAGAAGGACTACGCCGAGAACGTCATGATCGTGGACCTCGTCCGCAACGACCTCGGGCGCGTCTGCGCGACCGGTTCGGTCACCGTCCCCGACCTCTGCGTGGTGGAGAAGCACCCCGGCCTCGTCCACCTCGCCTCCACCGTCCACGGCGAGCTGCGCCCCGGCGCGGGCTGGCCGGAGCTGTTCGAGGCGACCTTCCCGCCCGGTTCCGTCACGGGCGCCCCCAAGTCCAGCGCCCTGCGGATCATCGACGAACTGGAGACCGCCCCGCGAGGCCCGTACTGCGGCGGCATCGGCTGGGTCGACGCCGACCGGGGCACCGGAGAGCTGGCCGTCGGCATCCGCACCTTCTGGATCGACCGGACCGAGGGCGTCCTGCGCTTCGGCACCGGAGCGGGCATCACCTGGGGCTCGGACCCCGAGGGGGAGTGGCGGGAGACCGAGCTGAAGGCGGCGCGGCTGCTGGCGGTAGCGTCAGGGGCGTACGAAGCGAGTGGAGGAACCCCAACGTGAAGATATGGCTCAATGGCGGGCTGCGGGACGTCGACTCCGCCCGCGTCTCCGTGTTCGACCACGGGCTGACGGTCGGCGACGGCATCTTCGAGACGGTGAAGTCGGTCGAGGGCCGGCCCTTCGCCCTCACCCGGCACCTGGCCCGGCTCACCCGGTCGGCGCGCGGCCTGGGGCTGCCCGAGCCGGACCTCGACGAGGTGCGCCGTGCCTGCGCCGCCGTCCTGGAGGCCAACCCGCTGCCGCTCGGGCGGCTGCGGATTCACGTACACCGGCGGTCTGTCACCGCTCGGCTCCGACCGCGGCGACCAGGGCACCACGCTCATCGTGGCCCTCGGCGAGGCCGCGCGGCGCCCGGACTCCACCGCCGTGATCACGGTGCCGTGGACCCGCAACGAACGGGGCGCGCTGACCGGCCTGAAGACCACCTCGTACGCGGAGAACGTCGTCGCCCTCGCCCGCGCCCGCGAACAGGGCGCCTCCGAGGCCCTCTTCGCCAACACCGTCGGGCAGCTCTGCGAAGGCACCGGCTCCAACGTCTTCGTCGTCCTCGACGGGGAGATCCTCACGCCGCCGGTCGCCTCCGGGTGCCTCGACGGCATCACCCGCGCGCTGGCCGTCGAGTGGACGGGCGCCCGAGAGGCCGACCTGCCCATGGACGTCCTGGACCGCGCCGACGAGATCTTCCTGACGTCGACGCTGCGCGACGTCCAGGGCGTGCACCGCGTGGACGGGCGCGAGCTGACGGGCGCGCCGGGCCCGATGACGACGAAGGCGATGCGGACGTTCGACGAGCGGGCCGAGGACGACCTCGATCCGTGAGCCGGCGCGGCCCGCGAGAATTCCGGTGACGCGGCGGGGTCGTGGTGGGTAGAACACCTGTGATGACCACGACCCTGCGGCCGACCGGGCCGCTTCAACGGGGCGCCGACGGCGCAGAGCCGCGCGCGTATGACGTGTGCGTGAACAGCCGGCCGGTGGGCTCCGTCGACCTCGCCACCCATGACGTCTTCGGGCCGCAGGTCTGCCGGGTGCGGGACCTGCGGATAGCGGAGCCGGACCGCAGGCGTGGCCGCGGCACGGTCGCGGCGCTGGCAGCCGAGGAGGTGGCGCGCGGCTGGGGCTGCAGGCGCGTCGAGGTGACCGTCCCCGCCGAGGCCCCGGGGGCCCTGCCACTGGCGACGGCGCTCGGCTACGTGGAGCGCAACCGCCGGATGGCGAAGCCGGTGCCGGCCGAGCCCGCCGCGCTGCCGCCGGGCGTCGAGGGGCGGCCGATGACCGAGGACGAGTACGGGCCATGGCTGGCGCGGGCTCAGGGGAGCTACACGCGGAGCTGGATCGACCGGGGCGTGCCCGAGGCGCAGGCGCGCGCCAAGTCCGAGGCCGACCACGCAAAGCTGCTGCCGCAGGGCCTGGCCACCCCCGGGACCCTGCTGAGCGTGCTCACCCAGGAGGGCGCGAAGGTCGGCGTCCTGTGGCTCACGCTCCGCGACGACGACGCGTTCGTCTTCCGCGTCGAGGTCGACGAGGACTGCCGGGGGCGCGGCCACGGCCGCTCCCTGATGCTGCTGGCCGAGGCGCAGGCCCGCGCGGGGGGCCGCGACCGGATCTGCCTCAGCGTCTTCGCGGGCAACGCCACGGCCCTGTGCCTGTACGACTCGCTCGGCTACGAACCCGTTTCGTACTCCCTCTACAAGCCGCTGCTGTAGGCAGCCGCTGCTCCGGGGGGACTAAGAGCCCTCGGCCGCCAGCAGGCGGTCGGTGATCTCCTCGACGCGCTCGCGCAGCCCTTCCTGGCTCTTGCCGCCGTCCAGACGCTCGCCGTCGATGACGTACGTGGGTGTGCCGGTGACCCCGATCGCCTTGCCCTCGGCCTGATCGGCGTCGACGATCAGGATGTGCCGGCCGTCGATGAGGGCGGTGTCGAACTCCTCGGCGTCCAGGCCGAGTTCCCGGGCGGTGTCCAGGAGGAAGGGCTCGCCGCGCCGGTCCAGCTCCTCGACCCCGGCGAGCACGGCCTCGACGTACGCCCAGCCCTTGCCCTGCTCGAAGGCCTCCTCGGCGGCCTGCGCGGCGGCGAAGGAGTGCTTGTGCTTCTCCAGGGGGAAGTGCCGCAGACGCAGGTCGACGCGGTCGCCGTAACGGGCGCGCAGGGCCCGCACGTCGTCCAGGGCGGTACGGCAGTCGGGGCACTGCAGCTCGCACCAGACGTCGAGGACGACGGGGCGGGCGGGGTGCTCGGGAGAGGAGTCGCTCATGGGCACAGTCTCCCAGCCCCCGCTGTCGCCTCCCAACCGGGACCGGGGGCGCGGACCGGCACCTGGGGAGGAGCCCGGACCCCGAGATGACCCGGATATGTCCCTGAGGTCCGGGCTCGGGCGTGGCCCCGGGGCACCCGCGCGGTGCAGGATGGAAGGGACGACCGCGTCACGCACGACGTACGCCTGTATGCCTGGAGGGCCGGATGATTGCCGAGACCGTCTGTTCCGCCGTATCCGCGGCCGGGCTCGGCATCGCCGCGGTCTCGGCCTACCGCAAGCGCTTCCTGACCGCGGCCCGCATCGCCGCGTACTCCCTGGTGCCCATCGGGCTCGTCCTGACGGGCGTCGTCGGGTGGGCCGCCGACACCGCCTTCAGCCTGAAGGCGTGGGTCGGTTTCGGTGTACTCGGCGCGGCCTGGCTGATCTTCCTCGGCACGCGCGCGGTGGAGCGCCGCAGGGGCGGCACCCGCACGGAGCGCAAGGCAGCGAAGGCCGCCCGACGCGAGGCGGTGGCCCCCGCGGCCTCGGCGCCCTCACTGGGCCAAGGCGCCTCTTCGACCACCACGCGGCCCGCGGGCAAGCCGCAGGCCGCCGCGCCCGCGGAGGACTTCAGCGACATCGAGGCCATCCTGAAGAAGCACGGCATCTGACGGCCACGCCTCTCAAGGGCTGGTCGGATCACGGGTGTTGTACGCCATCTTGTAGCGGAACCCGCGGCAAGGGCCGGGCAGCGGGACGGCGGGCGGGGCGTCCGCGCCGAGCGTGGGCGTCAACAGCCGTCTGCGATCCATGGACAGGGCGGCTCCCTCGTTCGAGTGCGGGCGGCGCCGTCGAATGTCGCGTGGGTGAACGGCTGGGGGCCATGGGCGAAACGCTCTGAGTGCTGGACTTTTCCCTGTTCACGGGATTCGGCGAACTGCCCCCTCATCCGGGCGTGTTGGTCAGCGGGGGCCCGTCGCCTGCGTCATCATCAGCGCGAGATGCTGGACACCACACAGGGCGACGCGGCCGCGCCGGACGACGGACGGCAAGCGGCATCGTCCCCAGAGCGACGACCGGCCGACGAAGAGCGGCACGCCACCGACGAAGAACCGCGAGGCTGCCTCTTCGCCCTCTCCCAGCCACCGCTGATGATCTTCCTGACGGTGGTCGGCATGCTGATCCTGCTGGCGTCACTCCACGACCTGCTGCTGCTCTAGCCCGCGGCTTCCTTGCGGCGGGCGCGGTACGCGGCGACGTGCAGACGGTTGCCGCAGGTGCGGCTGTCGCAGTAGCGGCGGGAGCGGTTGCGGGAGAGGTCGACAAAGGCGCGCCGGCAGTCCGGTGCCTCGCAGCGCCGCAGCCGCTCCTGCTCCCCGGCGACCACGAAGAAGGCCAGCGCCATCCCGCAGTCGGCGGCCAGGTGGTCGGCGACGGACGCCCCGGGCGCGAAGTAGTGGATGTGCCAGTCGTAGCCGTCGTGGTCGGTGAGGCGTGGCGTGGTGCCCGCCGCCGCGACCAGTTCGTTGATGATCGTGGAGGCGGCTTGGGGCTCGGGGTTGGCGAAGACCTCGGCGAAGCGGCCGCGGACCCGGCGCACATCGGCGAGGTCACGCTCCGAGAGCACCCCGACATCGCTCACTTCGTGCGTTCGTACGAAGTCGCTGAGCGCCGCCAGGTCCGCGAGTCCGTCGGCGCCGCCCTCCTCGGGTGCGGTGTTCACCAGATCGACCACGGCGTCGAGAGAACACCGGTTGTCGTGGGTGATCAGCACGATGCGCTCCCTGGCCTGAGGAACGGGCCGGTGCCCGCCGATGCTGGCCGATGCTAGCGGCTTCCCCGGGGGACGCACCGGTGCCGTCGCCGCGGGGGTCCCGCGCGACGGCGCCGGTGACTGCATTCTGTGCGCCTTGTCTCGGCTGGTCTCGCCTGTTCTTGCCTTGTGGTGTCGTGACTGCCTGCGCCGTCGCCCCGAGTCGGACGGCGTGAGGGGATCTCGACGCTCCCGTGCCGTTAGCTTTCGGCCAGGATGTGGGACAGCTCCGTGTCGAGATCGAAGTGACGATGCTCCGTGCCGGGCGGCACGGCCGCGTCTGTTCGCTTCAGGAAGGACTCCAGGGCCCGCGCCGGGGCCTCGAGCAGAGCCTCGCCCTCCGGCGAGCTCAGGGCGATGCAGACGACGCCCTGACCGTGGCTCCGGGACGGCCAGACTCGGACGTCGCCGGTTCCGGTGGGCCGGTGCAGGCCCTCGGCGAGGAGGTCGCGGGCGAACACCCACTCGACCGTTTCCTCGGCTCCGGTGTGGAAGGTGGCGTGCACGGCATAGGGATCGGCCGTGTCATACCGCAGTCCTGCGGGTACAGGCAGTGAGGACTCGCTCGACACAACGAGGCGCAGGTGCAGCTCGCAGCTGACCGTGGTGTTCATAAGCGCCAGGGCCTTTCGCTCAGTGTGCGCTCGGGGATTCGCACGTCGGCGAAATCGACATGCCACCTACGGTGCCGTTGTAAACCCCTCTGAGGGTTTTGCGTGTCTTTAGGTAGCTCGATTGGCGGGTTCCCTCTTCCGTTCGTGCACCCATTCCGGTGACGGGTTTCCGTCCGGTAGGGTTTGGCCGTATGAATACGGGGAGTAAGGGGCGTAGCGAGCCCACCGAGGCCGCGGGGCCGACCGTCAGGGCGGAGGCCGAACAGCCGCTCGGGTCGCGGGCGCCGCAGTACATCCAGGCCCGCAAGGCGCTGCACCTGAGCTGGCAGGTCGGCGTGTTCATCGTGGGCCTCGCCGTGGTCGTCGCGGGCATCATCATGCTCCCGCTGCCCGGCCCCGGCTGGCTGGTGATCTTCGGCGGTATGGCGATCTGGGCGACCGAGTTCGTCTGGGCCCAGCTGGTCCTTCGCTGGACGAAGCGCAAGGTCACCGAGGCCGCGCAGCGCGCGCTGGACCCGAAGGTGCGCCGCCGGAACATCATCCTGACGACCATCGGCCTGGTGATCGTCGCGGTACTGGTCGCGGTCTACGTATGGAAGTTCGGCATCACGATGCCGTGGAAGATCGAGGAGTGACCGAGAGGTGACTCCGAGGCGGTCGGAAGCACCCGCTGACATGCGGTAATGTTCTCTGTGCGCCCGGGCGATTAGCTCAGTGGGAGAGCGCTTCGTTCACACCGAAGAGGTCACTGGTTCGAACCCAGTATCGCCCACCCGGAGCGCCCGAGGCTTTGAGCCTCCGGGCCGTTCTCGTATTTCCTTTGTCCTTCAAGGGAATTGACGGGTCCACATATGTCGGCGCCGTAGTGGGGCGCCCCGTATTTCAGTGCATTCGGCCGAGCGCATTCCGCAACCGGCGTGCGTCACGGAGCCGTTGCTCGTACGTCGCGCCGACACCCAGGAGCAGCAGTCCCGCGAGCGCGGGCGGCAGCCAGCGGGGCAGGGCACCCGCCACCTGCACGAGATACGGGGCCAGTTCGTGCAGCGCGTCCAGGGCGAGCACCGTGCCGCCGAGGACCAGCGGGGCGCGCAGCCGGTGCCGGGCGCCGATCAGGGTCAGGGCGAGCGCCGCGGCGCCGAGCAGCAGCGGCCGCTGCCAGTGCGCGTCGCCCCAGGCGGCGGCGAGGCTCGGCAGCAGCGTCAGGGCGAGGCCGGGGCCGTAGGCCTCCCAGGACGACACCTCGGGCTCGCGGCGGCGCCGCCACCTGCCGAGGAGCAGCGCGGGGACGGTGGCCGGCAGGGTGTACGCCTCCGGTGTCACCACCCCCCAGGAGGCCAGGCGGACCCAGCTCGCCAGGAGAAGCAGCGCCCCGGCCGCGTATCCCACCGGGCGGCGGCCGGGACCCAGCGCCGTGCCCGCCGCGATGAGTCCGCAGAGGGTCAGCGCGAGCGCGAGCGTGCGGCGCATGCCCCGCGGCCAGGGTGAGGGCGAGCGCTCCTGACGCGGCCGCCATGATCTCGACCGGCAGGGCCAGCGGATGCGCCCAGGCCGGCGCGGCGAACGCGGCGAGAGCCGGGACGGCGGAGGGCGGAGCCAG
>RBWT01000267.1 GCA_004010275.1 Streptomyces huasconensis | reverse complement strand
CTCGCGCGCTCGGCCGCCGGGCCGCGCTGCCCGCGAGCGCGCCGGCCGAGGCCCTGGCCACCCTACCCGACGAGGCGCTCGCCGCCTTCGCCGCCCACCTGAAACTGCCGGGCCCGGTCGACGACGACGCCCTGTGCCGCCTGGCCGACGTGACCACGCCCGCCCTCGCCCACCGCGTCGCCACCCTGGTGCGCGACGTCCTGGAGACCCGCCCCGAGGCCGCCGGGCCCGCCGCCGCGTACTCGATCAGCGGCTCGAACAAGCGCCCGAGAACCACGTCGTCCTCTTCCCCCTGGTGGCCGGGCTGCTGCACAGCCGCCCCCCGCAGGTCAGGGCGGCCCTCGCGCCCGTACTCGCCGCCCCGGGCACCGCCGCCTCGCGGGCCCTGCGGAGCCGGCTGCTCGACGTGCTGCGCGGCCAGGAGCGCGATCCCGCCGTCCTGGAGAGCGTCCTGCGGTCCGTGGCCCGCGGCGCCGCTGAACTCGGCGAGGCCGCCACCCGTGAACGCGTCCACCGCACGGGCCTGCTCCTCGGCCGCACCCCGGAGGGCGGCACCCGCTTCGACCGGTGCGTGGTCGAACTGGCGCGCTCCGACCCCGGCTTCGCCGCCCTCGTGACCGGCTGGCTGCGCGACGCCACCCGGGAGTGGGCCGCCCTGGTCGGCCCGAGCGCCGCGCGGACCCTGACGGACCTCGCGGGCGGCGCCCCGGTGCCGGCCTAGCCCGGAGTGACCCCCGCCACCCTCGTCGGGCAGACACCGATGCGGGCCGGGGCCCCGCGGCATGGCAGTCTTAGACCTGCGTAATCGGCAATGGGAACGTACAGACGTAGCGGACGTACACAGGTTCGGCGAGGAGCAAAGAAGTGCAGCGCTGGCGTGGCTTGGAGGACATCCCCCAGGACTGGGGGCGCAGCGTCGTCACCATCGGTTCCTACGACGGCGTGCACCGCGGTCACCAGCTGATCATCGGCCGCGCCGTGGAGCGCGCCCGGCAGCTCGGCGTGCCCGCCGTGGTCGTCACCTTCGACCCGCACCCCAGCGAGGTCGTGCGCCCCGGCAGCCACCCGCCGCTGCTCGCCCCGCACCACCGGCGCGCCGAACTGATGGCCGACCTCGGCGTGGACGCGGTGCTGATCCTGCCCTTCACCACCGAGTTCTCGAAGCTGTCGCCCGCCGACTTCGTCGTGAAGGTCCTCGTCGACAAGCTCCACGCGCGCGTGGTCGTCGAGGGCCCCAACTTCCGCTTCGGCCACAAGGCCGCTGGCAACGTCGACCTCCTCGCCGAGCTCGGCCGGATGTACGACTACGAAGTCGACGTCATCGACCTGTACGTGACCGGCGAGGCCGGTGGCGGCCGTCCCTTCTCCTCGACGCTGACCCGCAGACTGGTGGCCGAGGGCGACATGACGGGCGCCGCGGAGATCCTCGGCCGCCCGCACCGCGTCGAGGGCGTCGTCGTGCGCGGCGCCCAGCGCGGCCGCGAGCTGGGCTACCCCACCGCCAACGTGGAGACGCTGCCGCACACCGCCATCCCCGCCGACGGCGTCTACGCCGGCTGGCTGCACGTCGAGGGCGAGGCGATGCCGGCGGCGATCTCCGTCGGCACGAACCCGCAGTTCGACGGCACCGAGCGGACCGTCGAGGCGTACGCGATCGACCGGGTCGGTCTGGATCTGTACGGGCTGCATGTCGCGGTGGACTTCCTGGCCTTCGTGCGAGGGCAGGCGAAGTTCGACTCCATCGACGCGCTGCTGGTCGCCATCGCGGACGACGTGAAGAAGTCGCGGGAGCTTGTCGCGGCTGCGGGTGCGGGTGCGGGGGGCGCCTAGTCGCCGTGGGGGCTGTGCCGTGTGCGCGGCTGCAGGTGGTTCGTGGTTGCTCGCGCAGTTCCCCGCGCCCCTGACGGGGCGCCTCTGGCCTGCCCCCTAAACGGCCAGGACCCGCCACCCCTTAAGGCGCCCCGCCGGAAACTGCCCAGTGGCAGGCCACCTGCGTCTCGCCCCCGCCCGACAGCACCGCCAGATCCTCCCCGCGGCAGCGACCCGCCACCCCCGCCCGCTCCGCCTCGCCCGAGGCAAGCACCTGGCACCGGACATGGAACCGGCAGCCGCCCGGGATGCGGGACGGGTCCGGCGGCTCACCGGTGAGGACCACGGGCTCCCCGGGGGCCTCCGGGAGGACCGACAACAGGGCCTGGGTGTACGGATGCTGAGGTGACGTCAGGACCTCCTCCACCGTGCCCGTCTCGACGATGCGGCCCAGATACATCACCGCCACCCGGTCCGCGATGTTCCACGCGAGGCCCAGATCATGCGTCACCACCAGCGCGGACAGGCCCAGTTCGTCCCGCAGGCGCAGCAGCAGCGCGAGGATCTCGCCGCGTACCGACGCGTCCAGGGAGGCCACCGGCTCGTCGGCGACGATGAGTTCGGGCTCCAGGACCAGCGCGCCCGCGATGACGACCCGCTGGCGCTGGCCGCCCGACAACTCGTGCGGGTAACGCAGGAAGAAACGCTCCGGAGGGCGTAGCCCGGCCCGGGAGAGCGCCCCGGCGACCGCGGCCCGCTCGTCGCCCGCGTACCCGTGGATGCGCAGCCCTTCGGCCACGGCCTCGTACACCGTGTGCCGGGGGTTGAGCGAACCGCTCGGGTCCTGGAGGACCAGCTGGACGCGTTTGCGGTACGCCTTGAGGGAGCGCGCCGAGTACTCCAGCGGCTGCCCGGCGAACGTCACCGTGCCGGAGGTCGGAGAGACCAGGCCGAGCAGGGAACGGGCCAGGGTCGTCTTGCCGCAGCCCGACTCGCCGACCAGGGCGACGATCTCGCCGCCCTTGATGTCGAGGTCGACGCCGTCCACCGCCCGCGCGGTCGGCGCGCCCCGGCGGCCGGGGAAGGCGATGTGCAGATCGGCGGCGGAGAGCAGCGGCCCGCCGTCCGGCTCGGGGGTGGTCATGCGCGGCTCCTTGTCACGGGTGCTCTGGGTCACGGCGCGCGCTCCGCCGTCGTGGGCGCCGCCGTGGGCTGCGCCGGGAGCGGGGCGCCCGCGTGGACGCAGGCCGCGCGGTGGTGCGGGCCCGCCTCCCGCAGGGCCTGGTCCTCCGTCGCGCAGGAGTCCAGGGCGACCGTGCTGCGCGGCTGGAACGGTACAGCCCGTGGGGGAGCGCCGACGGGTCGGGCGGGTCGCCGGGCAGTCCGCGCGGCGCGAACCGGGACGCCGGGTCGCCGATGCGCGGGAAGGCCGCGGAGAGGGCCTTGCCGTAGGGGTGCCGGGCGTTCTCGTAGACCTGGGTGGCCGGGCCCTCCTCGACGACGCGGCCCGCGTACATCACCGCGAGCCGGTCGCAGGTGTCGGAGAGCACCGCCAGGTCGTGGCTGATCATCATCAGGCCGAGGTCCTGCCCGGACACCAGCTGTTCGATGAGACGCAGGATCTGGGCCTGGATCATCACGTCGAGCGCGGTGGTCGGCTCGTCCGCGATGATCAGGCGGGGATCGCAGGCCAGCGCCATGGCGATCATGACGCGCTGGCGCTGGCCGCCGGACAGCTCGTGCGGATAGGCGTCCGCACGGGCGGCGGGCAGCCCCACGTGTTCGAGCAGCTCGCCGACCTTCTTCCGGGCCGCCGCCTGCGTCACCTTCTTGTGCAGCAGGATCGGCTCGGCGACCTGGTCGCCGATGCGGTGCACGGCGTTCAGCGAGTGCATCGCGCCCTGGAAGACGATCGAGGCGCCCGCCCAGCGCACCGCGCGCACCCGGCCCCACTTCATGGCCAGTACGTCCTCGCGTCGAGCAGGATCTCGCCGGACACCTTCGTGCCCGCGGGCAGCAGCCGCAGCAGGGCCAGCGCCAGCGTGGACTTGCCGCAGCCGGACTCGCCCGCGACGCCCAGCTTCTGGCCCGCGTCGACGGCGAGGTGCACGCCACGGACGGCGGCGGCGCCGTTGGCGTACGTCACTTCGAGGTCGCGTACATCCAGAAGCCGGTGCCCATCGGCCCGGTGCCCTTCGGTTGTCACTACGTCGTTCAACGGGTGGCCCCCAGCCTGGGGTTGAGCACGGATTCCACGGCACGCCCGCAGAGCGTGAACGCGAGCGCGACGATCGCGATGGCGAGGCCGGGCGGGGCGAGGTACCACCAGTGGCCCGCGCTGACCGCGCCCGCCTCGCGCGCGTCTTGGAGCAGGCCGCCCCACGACACGTTCGTCGGGTCGCCGAGGCCGAGGAAGGCGAGCGTGGCCTCGGTGAGGATGGCGCCGGAGATCACGAGGGTGGTCTGTGCGAGGACCAGCGGCATGACGTTCGGCAGCACGTGCCGGGCCATGATGTGGCCGTGGCCGCCGCCGAGCGCCTGCGCCCGTTCGATGTAGGGCCGGGACTCGACGGCGAGCGTCTGCGCGCGGACCAGGCGTGCCGTCGTCGGCCAGGTCGTGACGCCGATCGCCAGGATGATCGTCCAGATCGTGCCGGACATCACCGCGGCCAGCGCGATGGCGAGCACCAGCGTCGGCATCACCAGGAACCAGTCGGTGATCCGCATGATGACGGTCGCGTACCAGCCCTTGAAGTGCCCGGCCGTGATGCCCACGAGGGTGCCGATGGCCACGGACAGGACGGCGGCGAGCAGTCCCACGGAGAGCGAGATGCGCGCGCCCCACACCAGCAGGCCGAGCAGATCGCGCCCGAACTGGTCGGTGCCGAGCGGATATGCGGCGCTCGGCGACTCCATCGGCTTGCCCGGCGCGTCGGTGACGCTCTGCGCGTCCGACCCGACGAGCAGCGGGGCGAAGACCGCGGCGAGCGCGATCAGGACGAGCACGGCCAGGCCGAAGAGCCCGGCCCGGTGGGTGCGGTACTCCCGCCAGAACCGGGCCGCGGAGTGCCGCCGGCGGGCCCGGGCGAGCGACCGCGCGCTCCCGCCCGGCGCGGCGGGTGCGGAGGGCGCGGCGCTGCGGACGCGGGAAGCCGGTGTGGGCGGGGGAGTCGGCGTGGACGGGGGAGTCGGTGCGGAATCGGTCGTCATCGGCCCACCCGGGGATCGAGCAGCGGATAGATCACGTCGGCCAGCGTGTTCATCAGGATCACCGCGACGGAGAAGACGAAGAACAGCCCCTGCACCAGCGGCAGGTCCGGCACGCTCAGCGCCTGGTAGAAGAGCCCGCCGAGCCCCGGCCAGGAGAAGACGGTCTCGACGAGGATCGCGCCCGCCACCACCGTGCCGAGATTGACGAACATCAGGGTGACGGTCGGCAGCAGCGCGTTCGGCACGGCGTGCCGACGGCGTACGAGATCGTCGCGGAGTCCCTTGGCACGCGCCGTCGTCAGGTAGTCGCCGCCCATCTCGTCGAGGAGCGAGGACCGCATGACGAGCAGCGTCTGCGCGTACCCGACGGCGACCAGCGTGATCACGGGAAGCACCATGTGGTGCGCGACATCGACGACGTACGCGAACCCGGTCTCACCGCCCGACTCCAGCCCTCCCGTGGGGAACATCCCGGGAATCGGCCCGATCCCCACCGCGAAGGTGATGATCAGCAGCAGCCCGAGCCAGAACGACGGCACGGAGTACAGCGTGAGCGCGAGCCCGGTGTTGAGGCGGTCGCCCAGCCTGCCGTTGCGCCAGGCCGTGCGCGTGCCCAGCCAGATGCCGAGCAGCGTGTAGAGGACGTACGCCGTTCCGGTGAGCAGCAGCGTCGCGGGCAGCGCCTCCGTGATCTTCTCCATCACGGGGGCGTGGAACTGGTACGACGTACCGAAGTCGCCGCTCAGGACCTTGCCGGTGTAGTCCCAGAACTGGGTCATCACGGGCTTGTCGAGGCCGAATTCCTTGCGCATCGCGGCGAGCTGCTCGGCCGAGACGCGCTTGCCGCCCGTCATCTGCTTGACGGGGTCGCCGGGGATGAGCCGGAAGAGGAAGAAGCTGGTGACGAGCACGGCGAACAGCGACACGATGGCGCCGCCGAGCTTGCCTGCCACATAGAGGAGATAGGCGCGGGTGTTGCGGGCCCGTGGCCCGCGGGCCGACGGCCGGCCCGGCCTTCCCCGGGTCGCCGTGGCCCCGGGACCCGGCGGGCCCTCGGTGTCGAGCAGAGCGGGGTTGCTGTCAGCGGTCATGCTTACTCGCGGTCCTCTGCGGTCGAACGGCGGCGCAGGGCGAACAGGACTCCGCCGCCCACGAGCACCACCGCGGCAGCGGCGATACCGATGATGACACCGGTCGAGCTGCCGTCCTTGGAGGAACTCTTCCCATCCGCGGGGAAGGCCGACCACCAGCTCCAATATCCGTCCTGGCCGTAAATGTTGCCCGCGGCCGTCGGCATGGTGGTGATGGACTTGATCTGGTCGGTGCGGTAGGCCTCGACGGCGTTCGGATACGCGAGGACGTTCATGTACCCCGAGTCGTACAGCCACGACTGCATCTGCCTGACGATGTCGGCCCGCTTGGCGGGGTCGTACTCGGCGAGCTGCTTGGCGTACAGCTCGTCGTACTTCTTGTCGCAGATGAAGTTGTCGGTGGCGGCGCTCTCCTTGGCCTTCACCGGCAGCGCGGCGCAGGTGTGGATGCCGAGCACGAAGTCCGGGTCGGGGTTGACGGACCAGCCGTCGAAGGCGAGGTCGTACTCACCCGCGTACCAGGGCACGGACACGTCGTCGAGGCAGTTGACCTTCAGCCCGATCCCGAGATCCCCCCACCACTCCTTGAGGTACTTGCCGACCGCCTTGTCGTTCGGGTCGGTGGCGTGGCACAGGATGCGCAGGTCGAGCGGCCTGCCGTCCTTGCCGACGCGCTTGCCGTCGCCGTTCTTCTTGTAGCCCGCCTCGTCGAGGAGCCGGGCGGCCTTCTTCGGGTCGTACGTCATCTGCTGGTCGGCGGAGGGCTTCCAGGCATAGTCGGAGAAGCGGGGCGGGATGTAACCCGCGCCCTCCACGGCGTTGCCCTGGAACACCTTGTCGACGATCGCCTCGCGGTCGACGGAGAGGAACAGTGCCTGGCGGACCCGCTTGTCGAGCAGGGCCGGATGGCCGTCACCGAACTTCTCGCCGTCCTTCGTCCGCGCGCCCGGGTTGGTGGCGATGGCGAAGAAGCGGCGGCCCGGTCCTTCGTTGACCTTGACGTTCTCCGCGCCTTGCAGCGAGTTCGCCTGCGCCGGGGTGAGCGCCGGCTGACCGGCGACGAAGGACACCTCGCCCTTCCTGAGGGCGGAGACCGCCGCGTCCTGGTCCTTGTACGTCCGGAAGACCAGCTCGTCGAACTTGGGCGCGCCGCGCCAGAAGCCCTTGTTGGCCTTGAACCGCACGTACTGGTCGACCTTGTAGTCCGTCAGGATGAACGGGCCGTTGCCGACGACCGGGAAGTCCTTGTCGTTGTTGAACTTCGAGATGTCGTCGACCTTCTCCCAGATGTGCTTGGGGACGATCGGCACGTCGAGCGCGGCCATGGTGGCCTGCGGCTTCTTCAGCTCGATGACCAGCTTGGTGGGGCTCGGCGCGGTCACCTTCTTGAAGTTGGTGACGAAGTTGGAGTTCGCGGTGGCGGTGCCCTCCTTGGACATCACCTTGTTGAACGTCCACGCGGCGTCCTCGGCGGTCGCCTTCTTCCCGTCCGACCACTTGGAGTCGTCCCGGATCGTGTACGTCCAGGTCAGCTTGTCGGCGGACGGCTTCCAGTCGGTGGCGAAGCCGTCGATCGCACGGTTGTTCTTCGCGTCGTAGTTCGTCAGGTACTCGTACGTGAGGCGGTGCAGGCTGGTGCTGAGCAGCCGCTGGGCGAGGAAGGGACTGAGCGAGTCGACGCTCTGCGCCACGGCGACGGTGAGGACCTTCTTGCCTCCGTCGTCCTTGGCCTCGGCTTGCTGCGGGGCGGGGTTGAGGGGCGAGGCGAGACCGGCCGTCAGGGCGAGGGCGGCGGCGCCGGTGGCGAGGAGGG
>RBWT01000266.1 GCA_004010275.1 Streptomyces huasconensis | reverse complement strand
CCGCATCATCGTGGAAGAGCAGCCAGAGGCCGAAGGACGCGTCCGGGGCGTGCAGTGGCGCGCCGAGGAGCCGCTCGCAGCGGCGCAGCCGGTTGTTGAGGGTGTGGATGACCCTGCGGCCCGTGCTGCGGCCCAGGGGCACCCGCGGCTTCGTCGTCCTGCCCCGGCGCTGGAAAGTTGAACGCCCCCTCGGCTGGATCATGAACGCCCGCCGCAACGCGCGGGACCATGAGCGACTTCCCCAACATGCCGAAGCCCATCTGAACTGGGCGTTCATCACGCTCATGACCCGGCGCCCGACCCGCAACGGGCGCACCCCGAGCTGGACGAAGAAGCCGCGGCCTGCAGACAGCTGGCACCCCTCGCCACCACCGTTTTGCGCGAACCCGCGACTTCCTGGACCTTCCGTGGGCCCGGTCAGTCAGCCGCCGAAACTCCCGCCCGTCGCGACGTTGTCGTCGATACACGTGCTGGAGCCGAGAGTGCCGTCGAGCCAGTGAGCAGGAGGACGCCTAGGAAGAGAAACAACTACTCAGGCAGCGCTACGGCTGGCGCTGACCTCCTCGGCGAACGCCCGCTCGAAGGCCCCGCGCGTCACGGCGCCCTTGGTGCGGTCGAGGACCCCGAACACGACGTGGTCGAAGTGCCCGGCGAACCGGCCGCCCGCCCCGAGCAGCGCCCGGAAGGCACCGGCGACGTGCGCCGGGTCGTTCATGAAGACGCCGCAGCCCCACGCGCCGAGGACCAGGCGGCGGTAGCCGCACCGCGAGCGCCGTCTCCAGGACGGGTGGCGCGCCGCTCCACGGCGTGCGAGATGTCGGCGGCGCGCTCGGGGGCGCTGCGGCGGATGACCCCGGCGTTCGGCGCCGCGGAGGTGAGGAAGCCGACGAGGTACGGCGACTCCAGCAGGCGCCCGCGGTCGTCGCGGAAGACGGGGACGCGGGGCGAGTCGATGACGCGGTCGGTGTAGAAGGGGTCGCGGTGGGCGCGGTGGTGTTCGTAGAACGCGCGCGCCTCCAGCAGGCAGGTGTAAAGCGCGGAGGCGCGGCACAGCGCTTCCTCCTGTGCCTGCGCGCCGTTCAGATAGCCGCCGCCGGGGTTGCGCGCGGACGAGAAGTTGAGGACCGCCACGCCGGAGCCCTCCGGTGCGGTGGCGGCTGTGTTCCCGGTGAGTCTGCGCGCCGCTTCCAGGCTGCTCCTCGCCGGTGACCTCGAAGACGTCGGGACGGGCGTACGCCGGGGCACGTCGGTGTCCACCGGCTCCGGTCCGTACATCCTGGTGCCGGCGCGGGCCGCCGCCACCAGCGCGGCGATGTCCGCCTGCCGGCCGCCCGGCGTGGTGTACGCGCCCGCCTCGACGAGCTGCTCCGTCTCCTGCGCCGCCGCGCGCAGCCGGGCGCTCATGCCCGCTCCCCCGTGTCGTTCATGAACGCATGGTGAGCTGGGCGCGTCGGGCGGCGCAACAGACTTTCCCGGTACGGGCCCGGCGTCAGGGCCCCCTTGTGCGATCGGCCTCAAGGGTTTTGGGTGTGACGAGCACTCTCGACCGGAAGGAGTCCCCCGTGCCCGAGGGAGACTGTACGACGCACCGCCCTCCGCCGCGCACGAAAGCGCCGGACCCGGTGACCGAGGCGGAGGTGGAGGCCCTGGTCCGCGGCATCTGCTTCAAGACGGGGCCGCCTCGCACCACCGGGGTCGAACTGGAATGGCTCGTCCACGAACCCGGACTGGCCCATGTGCCCGTCCCCCCTGCCCGCCTCGAAGCGGCCTACGCCGCGCTGCGGGCCCTGCCCCTGCACGCGTCCCTCACCGTCGAACCCGGCGGCCAGCTGGAGCTCAGCTCGCTGCCCGCCGCGTCCCTGACGGAGTGCGTCGCGACCATGCGGGCCGATCTCGGCCTCGTCCGGGACGCGTTACGCTCCCACCGCCTCACCCTCAGCGGGATCGGCGCCGACCCGTGGCGGCCCCCGTCACGGTTCCTGCGCGAGCCCCGCTACGACGCCCTGGAGTCCAGCCTCGACCGCGGCGGCCCCGCCGGGCGCCGCATGATGTGCTCGACGGCGTCCGTGCAGATCTGCCTGGACGCCGGGTACGGAGGAGCCGGGCCCGCTCGGCTACGCGCGCCGCTGGCGCCTCGCGCATCTGCTCGGTCCCGTGCTGGTCGCCGCGTTCGCCAACTCACCGCTCCAGGACGGCCGCGCCACCGGCTGGCTCTCCACCCGGCAGGCCGTGTGGGCGGGCATCGAACCCGGCAGATCCGGTGCCCCGCCGCTCGACGGGGAGCCGCGCGAGGACTGGACCCGGCACGCCCTGGACGCGCCGGTCATGTGCGTCAAGGAAGCGCCTGGCGGCGGTCCCTGGCACGTCCCGGAGGGGCTCACCTTCCGTGCCTGGACCCGCTCGGGTGTGCCGCGGCGGCCCACGCGTGACGACGTCGACTACCACCTGACCACGCTGTTCCCGCCGGTACGTCCGCGCGGCCACCTGGAGCTGCGCATGGTGGACGCCCAGCCGGGCGAGGACGGCTGGATCGTGCCGCTCGCCGTGACCAGCGCGCTGTTCGACGACCCCGAGGCGGCCGAGACCGCCTACCGCGCCGTCAAGCCGCTGGCCGAGCGTGACGGGCCGCCGGGCTCGCCCGCCGCGCCGCGCAGTCCGCTGTGGCTGGACGCGCGCGGCAGGGGCCTGGCCGACGCGGAGCTGCGCGAGCCGCCGCCGTCTGCTTCGCCGCCGCGGTCGACGCGCTGCCCCCGGATGGGCGCGGACGCCTCGACGCGGGACGCCGTCGCCGCGTACGCCGACCGGTATGTCGCGCGGGGCCGCTGCCCCGCCGACGACCTGCTGGACGCGCTCGGCGACGCCCATCGACACCATGACGCCTCGGGGAAGGACACCCGACGATGAACGGCCCCACCATGGACCCGCAAGCCCTGCGTGAACGTGCGCGCGCCGCGCTCCTGGCCGCCCGGGACCGCACCACCCTCCTCACCTCGTGCGTCGAGGACAGTGAACTGACCGCGCAGCACTCGCCGTTGATGTCGCCGCTGGTCTGGGACCTCGCGCACATAGGCAACCAGGAGGAGCAGTGGCTGCTGCGCGCGGTCGCGGGCCGCGACGCCATGCGGCCCGAGATCGACCCGCTCTACGACGCCTTCGAGCACCCCCGCGCCGAGCGGCCGAGCCTGCCGCTGCTCGCACCCGCCGAGGCCAGGGGGTACGCGGCGGAGGTGCGCGGCCGGGCCCTCGACGTGCTGGAGAAGACGCCGCTGCACGGCACTCCGCTCACCGACGCGGGCTTCGCGTTCGGGATGATCGCGCAGCACGAGCAGCAGCACGACGAGACGATGCTCATCACGCACCAGCTGCGCTCGGGCCCCACCGCGCTCACCGCGCCGGACCCGGAACCCGGCCCGCCGTACACCGGCCCGGACGAAGTCCTCGTCCCCGGCGGTCCGTTCACGATGGGCACCTCCACCGAGCCGTGGGCCCTGGACAACGAACGCCCGGCGCACCGCCGCCTGGTCCCGCCGTTCTTCATCGACACCACGCCGGTGACGAACGCCGCGTACCAGCGCTTCATCGACGACGGCGGCTACGAGGAGATCCGCTGGTGGTCGCCGGCGGGCTGGGCGATGGTGCGTCAGAACCAACTGCGCGCGCCGTTGTTCTGGCGCCGCGAGGGAGGGCAGTGGCTGCGGCGCCGCTTCGGGACGGTGGAGCCGGTGCCCGCCGACGAACCGGTGCTGCACGTGAGCTGGTACGAGGCGGACGCGTACGCACGCTGGGCGGGCCGGCGTCTGCCCAGCGAGGAGGAGTGGGAGAAGGCCGCCCGGCACGACCCGGTCACCGACCGCTCCCGGCGCTACCCGTGGGGTGACGCCGACCCGACGCCCGAACACGCGAACCTCGGCCAGCGGCACCTGCGCCCGGCCCCGGCGGGCAGCTACCCGATGGGCGAGTCCCCGCTCGGCGTACGGCAGTTGATCGGTGACGTGTGGGAGTGGACGTCCACCGACTTCCTGCCCTACCCGGGCTTCGCCGCCTTCCCCTACCGCGAGTACTCGGACGTGTTCTTCGGCGGTGACTACAAGGTACTGCGCGGCGGGGCGTTCTCCGTGGACGCGGTGGCCTGCCGAGGCACGTTCCGCAACTGGGACCATCCGGTGCGGCGGCAGATCTTCTCCGGGTTCCGCACGGCGCGGGACGCCGGGCCGGCCGACGCCCCCGAACCCGAGGTGTCCTGATGTGCCGTCATATCGCTTTCCTCGGCCCGCAGGTGCCGCTGGGAAGCCATCCTCGTCGAGCCGCGCACGGCCTGTACCGCCAGTCGTGGGCGCCGCGCCGGCAGCGGTACGGCACGGTCAACGCCGACGGCTTCGGCGTGGGCTGGTACGCGGACGGCGACCCGGTGCCCGGCCGCTACCGGCGCACCGGGCCGATCTGGGCCGACCAGTCCTTCGCCGACCTGGCCCGGGTGGTGCGGCTCCGGGGCGCTGCTCGCGGCCGTGCGCGACGCCACCCTGGCGGGCGCGGACGGGGAGGCGGCGGCCGCTCCGTTCGCGTACGGGCCGTGGCTGTTCAGCCACAACGGCGCGGTGGGCGGCTGGCCCGGCTCGCTCGCCTCCCTCGCGGAGGGCCTACCGCCCGACGAGCTGCTGTCGATGGAGGCGCGCTGCGACTCCGCGCTGGTGTGGGCGCTCGTCCTGCACCGGCTGCGGCGCGGCGACGAGGCGGGGCAGGCCCTGGCCGACACCGTCCTGGACGTCGCGGGAGCGGCTCCCGCGTCGCGCCTCAACCTCCTCATGACCGACGGTGTCACGATCAGCGCGACCGCCTGGGGCGACACCCTCTGGTACCTCGTGGAGCCCGGCCGCCGCACCGTGGTCGCCTCCGAGCCCTACGACGACGACCCCCTCTGGCGCGAGGTGCCCGACCGCACCCTGCTCGCCGCAAGCCGCACCGACGTACTGCTGACCCCGCTCAAGGAGCCACCCGCGTGAGCCCGTTCCTGCTGACCCGCACCCTGCCCGAGGACGCCACCGGAGCCGCGCTGCGGGCCGATGTCCTGCACGGCCTGACCCGCGCCCCCAAGGCGCTGCCGCCCAAGTGGTTCTACGACGCGCGCGGCAGCGCCCTCTTCGAGGAGATCACCACCCTGCCCGAGTACTACCCGACGCGCGCGGAGCGCGAGATCCTGGTCGCCCGCGCCGCCGAGATCGCGGGGATCACGGGCGCACACACACTGATCGAACTGGGTTCGGGTTCCTCGGAGAAGACCCGCCATCTGATCGACGCCATGGCGTCGCTGCACACGTATGTACCCGTGGACGTCAGCGAGAGCGCGCTGACCGGCGCGGCGAACACACTGCTCGCGCACCGGCCCGGGCTCGACGTGCACGCCCTGATCGCCGACTTCACCCGGGGCCTCGCGCTGCCGGGCACACCGGGGCCGCGCCTGGTCGCGTTCCTCGGCGGCACGCTCGGCAACCTCCTGCCCGCCGAGCGCGCGGCGTTCCTCTCGTCGGTGCGCGGGCTGCTCTCCCCCGGTGACGCGCTGCTTCTGGGCACGGACCTGGTGAAGGACGAATCGGTGCTGGTGTCGGCGTACGACGACGCCACGGGCGTCACCGCCTCGTTCAACAAGAACGTTCTGTCGGTGATGAACCGCGAGCTGGAGGCGGACTTCGACCCGGACACCTTCGACCACGTCGCCGTCTGGGACCGCGACCACGAGTGGATCGAAATGCGGTTGCGCTCCACGGCCGCGCAGACGGTGAAGATCCCCGCGCTCGGTCTGGCCGTCGACTTCGCGGCGGGTGAGGAGATGCGTACGGAGGTCTCGGCGAAGTTCAGGAAGGAGGGCGTGAAGGCTGAACTCGCGGCGCAGGGCCTGGACCTGACGCACTGGTGGACGGACGAGCGCGGCCGCTTCGCGCTGTCGCTGAGCACGCCGGTGTAGGGGGCGGTCCGGTCCCCCGGTGCCGTACGCGTGGCGCGTACGGGCACCGGGGGGCCCGCCTGTCAGAGGCCGCCGAGGTTCAGTGCCCGGGTGATCTCGCGTGAGGCCTCGCGGGCGTGGGTCGCCGGGTCGCCGCCCGTCAGGACGGCGGTCATGTAGCCCTTGATGGGGTTGTCGGCCTCGAGGGCGGCCCAGCGCGGGGAGTTGGGGGTCGCCCTGCCGTTGGCCGCGCCGACGGCCATCGCCGCGACGCCCGCCTCGCCCGCGACGGCGGGGGCCAGCTTCGCCTTGTTGGGCACGTAGTTCATGGTGCGGGCCAGGTCGGTCTGCCACTTCTTGCCCGCCAGCGCCGCGATGACGTCGACGGCGCCCTCGTGGTCGTCGCCGCGTTCGGGGACGACGAGGTCGGAGCCGCCGGTGAAGACCGCGCCGGGCTTGCCCGCCTTCTTGCCGGGGATCGGGAAGTAGCCGAGCTTTCCCTTCAGTTCGGGGTTCTTCTCCTCGATGGCCCGCGCCGCGCCGGGCCACCGCGATGATCTGCGCGACGTCGCACGCGACGAACACCCCGCTCTGGGCCGGGTGTTCCTCGTCGGCGTCGCGCGGGCCCCGGCCGAGCGCCTGGAGGCGCTGGTAGAACGCCATGCCGCGCAGGGCCTCGGGGGTGTGCAGGGTGCCGCGCCAGTCGCCGGAGGACTCCTTGGTCTCCTTGGCGAGGTCGCCGCCCTCGTCCCAGATGAATCCGGACAGCGTGTACCAGTCCTGGCCCGCGAGGTAGATGCCCTGGTTTCCCCCGGTGTTGAGCTTCTGCGTGTCCGCGATCCACTCCTCGCGGGTGCGCGGCGGCCGGGTGATGCCGGCCTTCGCGAAGAGGTCCTTGTTGTAGATGACGACGCGGTTGGCGGCGTACCAGGGGATGCCGTACTGGGCGCCGTTGTAGCGGCCCGGCTCAGCGAGGCCCGGCAGCCAGTCGTCCATGCCGAGGTCGCGTGCCGACTCCAGGGTCAGGTCGTACAGGCCGCCCTCGTCGACGTACTGGGCGACCTGGGTGTTGCCCACCTCGATGACGTCGGGCCCGTCACCGTCCCTCTCCTTGAGCGCCTTCTTGACCTTGGCGCCGATGCCGGTCCACTCCTGGACGCGGACGTCCAGCTCGATGTCCTCGTGCTCCTTCTCGAAGTCCTCGGTGAAGCGCTCGACGAACTCGGCCGAGGCGCTGCCCCGCATCAGCCAGACGGTGACGGTTCTGCGCTCGTCCCCGCCGGGCAGCACGCCGCAGCCGGCGAGCAGGACGGCGGAGGAGAGGGCGAGGGCCAGGGGCGTGGCGGCGCGGCGGTGGTGCGGTCTCACGTGGGTCACTTTCTGCCTGCGGACAGGGGAAGGTCAGCCCGACGCGGGGGGTGAGCAGCTGGCTCGAACGGGTGCGCGATGATTTTGGTATGTACCAAAGGGCCGGTCAAGGGGGTACGAGGTCCGATACGCCGTCTCGCGCGTCGGCGCGGCCTGGTGCACGGTGGAGTCACGTACTTCGTGACGCCACACCACGGCCGGGAGGAACCCCCTCATGTCGGACCACACCTACCGCGTGACCGAGATCGTCGGCACCTCGCACGAGGGCGTCGACCAGGCGATCCGCAACGGCATCGCGCGGGCCTCACAGACGCTGCGCTCGCTGGACTGGTTCGAGGTGACCCAGGTGCGCGGGCACATCGAGGATGGGCAGATCCAGCACTATCAGGTGGGGCTGAAGGTGGGGTTCCGGCTGGAGGACGGGGACGGCGGGGTGTGAGTGGCCGGGGGTGCGGGTGGCGGTTTTGGCTGCGGGGTGGTGGGGGCCGGGGTCGTTTTGCGCAGTTCCCCGCGCCCCTGACGGGGCGCTGCTGCCCCCGCGGGAAGGGCGCCGACCCGTCTGCCGGGTTCTGGGGGCGTGGCGTCTGCGGGTCCTCGTGGGCTGAGCGCGCAGTTCCCCGCGCCCCTTACCGGGGCGCCCCGCGCCCCCTTACGGCGTGGGCCCGCGGCCCTTACAGGGCTGCCCCCTTGTGTGGCGGGG
>RBWT01000265.1 GCA_004010275.1 Streptomyces huasconensis | reverse complement strand
GGGTGGTGCGGGCGGCGGGCCGGGGGGCGGCGCCGCGCGTGCGGAGGTGGGCGGCCAGTGCCGCGGCGGTGGGGAAGTCGAAGGCGACGGCCTCGGAGAGGGGCAGCCCGGTGGCCGCCGACAGGCGTTCCCGGAGGGTGGACGGCCGTCAGCGAGTCCATGCCCAGGTCGCGGAGGGCGGTCTCGGGCTCCACCTCCTCCACCGCGCAGCCGACGAGTGCCGCCGCCTCGCTGCGCACCAGGGCCAGCAGCGTCGTCCGTGGGGCCGGTGTCCGTGCCGTCTGTGGGCCTGGTGGCGGTCCCGTCCGTCGGGTCGGTCTCCGTCCCGGCGCCCATCCTCCGCGCGTCCAGGTCCGCCAAGGCGTGCCGCTGGACCTTTCCGGAGGCGGTACGGGGGATGTGGTCCACCTCGTACAGCTCTGCGGGCACCTTGTGGGCGGACAGTTCCGCACGGCACGCGGCCAGCAGGGCTGCGCGGTCCAGTGCGCCGCCGTCGGCCCGCGGAACCACGTAGCCGACCGGCACCTCGCCGAAGACGGGGTGCGGGCGTCCGGCCACGGCGGCGTCCGCCACGCCGCAGCCGCTCAGCACCGCCTCCACCTCCGAGGGGTGGATGTTCGTGCCGCCCCGGATGATCAGGTCACTCGCCCGGCCGGTGATGACGAGCCGGCCGGACGGCTCGATCCTCGCCAGGTCCCCGGTACGGAACCAGCCGTCGCGCAGCACCTCGGCGGTGGCCTGTGGAGCGCCGTGGTAGCCGGTCATGACACCGGGTCCGCTGACCCACAACTCGCCCTCGCCGACGTCCTGTCCGTCGGCGCCGCCGCCGACCCGGATGCGGGTGCCCGGCAGCGCACGGCCGCAGGACTCCCCCACCGAAGCCTCGCCGGGTGCCGTCATGGTGACCGGGCCGGCCTCGGTGCTGCCGTAATGCTCCAGGTAGGGGACGCGGCAGACCGCCTCGAAGGTCTTGCGGAAGGCGGGCCCCGCGGCGCGCCCGCGCTGATGCAGCCGCGCAGCGCGGGCGCGCCGAGAGCACCGGCGACGCCTCGCACCTCGTCGAGCAGGGCCGAGTACGTGGTCGGCACCCCGCCGAGGAGAGTGAAGGGGGCGTCCGGGCGGCGCAGTTCACCGAGGACGTCCCGGACCGAGAACCGGGGCAGCAGCATGGCGCTCGCCCCGGTCACGGTCACCCCGAGGACGCAGACCACCTGGCTCATGGCGTGGTGCAGCGGCAGCGGCCACAGCAGCCGGTCCCGCTCCGAGAGGCCGAGCACGCCGACGAGGCCCGTCTCTACCGGCGTCAGACGGTTGCGCTGCGTGGATAGCACGCCCTTCGGGGTTCCCGAGGAGCCGGAGGTGTACAACATCCACGCCACCTCGTCGAGCCCCAGGTCGTCCCGGGCGGGCGTACGCGGCCTCCGTGCCCGCCAACTCCTCGTACCGCACGACGTCGCCGCCGGCTCCCCTCGCCGTCGCTCCCGGCCACCACCAGAGCCGGCCCGGGGCGGGAGAGCAGCCCGGGATGACGGCGCAGCCGCGCCTCGTCGGTGACGAGCACCCGCGCGCCGCAGTCGGCCAACAGGCGGTCGAGTTCCGCTGCCGGGAGCTCCGCGTCCAGCGGTACGCCCACTCCGCTCGCCCGGGTCACGGCCAGCAGGCTCTCCACCGCCTCGACGCGGTTGCCGAGCAGGACGGCCACCCGCTCACCCCGCGCCAGCCCGAGCCCGGCCAGATGACCGGCCAGCCGTCCGGTCCGCCGCTCCAGGTCCCGGTAGGTCCTGCGCACCCGGCGGTCCTGGAAGGCGACCTTCTCCGCGCGGCGAGAGGCACGGTCCCGAAGAATCTCCGCGATCGGCCTGATGACGTCTTCGCCTGTGCTCACTGGCTCGAACTCTTCTCTCTCGGCGCCTCGTTGAGGGCGGTGGCGCGGCGCGCGGCACGTCCAGTATCGGCCTGGCCCGCCCTCTCTCCCGCCCGTCGGCCCGGGGTCCCCTGCGTGCCCCGCGCTCTGCGGGGCACACAGGGAGAGGTAGCGACACGTAGAGGCAGGACGAAGGACGCGAAAGCGCAGGACGAAGACGAAGGAGGGCTGATGGAGGAACAAGTCTCGCTCACCGCGGTGGGCTGGGCGCGGTCGTTGCCGGTCAGCAGCGGTGTGAAGGCCGCTCGTGACTGGACCCGTGAGCATCTGCGGTCGCTGCACTGGTCGCAGACGTCACCCGACGTGGTGGACGCCGTTCTGTTGACCGTGTCGGAGCTGGTCACCAACGCGCATGTCCACGCGCACACCGACGCTCAGCTCATCCTCACCTGGGATCACGAGTGCCTGCACGTCACCGTGCACGACACGGCCCCCGGTCTGCCGCAGCCGCGCGACGCCTCGGACGACGCCCTCGGCGGGCGCGGCCTCATGCTGGTCGACGCGATGGCCGACGACTGGCAGGTCAGGCCCTGCCGCAAGGGCAAGGCCGTCATCGCCTGCTTCCAGCCCCCGGCGACCCCGTAGCGGCCCGGGGTCTACTTGGACGGCTCGTCCCGGGTGAACTCCGCGATCATCGCCTGGATCGGGTCCTTGGCCGAGTCGGTGTCGGCCCCCTGGGCCTCGGCGCCTTCGAACAGGGCGGCCTTGGCCCTGCGGGGGAACATGGCCTGTTCGTACTCGTCGAGCGCGGTCTCGATGTCGTCGGGGTACGCGGCGATGGCCTCGCCGAGTTCGGCGCCGTCGAGCATGGCCAGGTTGGCCCCTTCGCCGTTCGGGATGGAGAGGTGCGCGGCGTCGCCGAGCAGGGTCACTCCCGGCACGCGGTCCCACCGGTGACCGTGCGGCAGCGCGAAGAGGGGCCGCAGGACCGGTGCGATGTCGCCGTCGGTGATCAGTGCGGTGAGTTCCGGTGCCCAGCCGGCGAACTCCTTCGCGATCCGGGCAGCCGCGGCGGCGCCGTCGGTGAAGTCGATGGCGGCGAACCACTCCTGAGGCTCGGCCAGCCCGACATAGGCGTGCAGCGTGTCGCCCCTTTCCCGGTGGGCGAAGATCTCCCTGCCCGGGGTGAGCGCCATCATCGACCCGCCGCCGACGGCTTCCGCGGTGGCCGGGTGCCGGGTGTCGGCCTCGAACAGGTATGTCTCCACGACGGACTTGCCGCTGTACTCGGGCGTGGCGGAGGAGAGCAGCGGCCGGACCCGCGACCAGGCGCCGTCCGCGCCGACCAGCAGGCCGGTGACGACGGTGCGGCCGTCGGCGAACGTCACTTCGTGGCGCCCCTCGCCGAGGGTCCGGGCACCGGTGACCTTCTGCCCCCACCGGACGGTGCCGGCCGGAGCGCGTCGAGCAGCATCTGCCGCAGCTCGCCGCGTTGCACCTCGGGGCGTCCGCCCGTGCCGTCGTCGGGCTTGTCAAGCAGGACGGTCCCGTCCGGGTCGAGGATGCGCATCGCCTGGCGGCCGTCCAGGATGAGGCCACGGAACTCCTCCGTCAAGTCGGCCTTGCAGGGCCAGTTGGCCGTTGTAGTCGTGGATGTCGAGCATCCCGCCCTGCGACCGCGCGGCCGGGGACGCCTCCGCCTCGTGGACGGTGACCGGTATGCCGTGCAGGTGCAGGACGCGGGCGAGCGTGAGGCCGCCGAGTCCGGCGCCGATGATCGTGACGTCGGTGGTCATGGGGGTTGCCTTCCTGGACATGAACCGCTGGACGGCGAGCGTTGTTCCAGTCGGTCACGCGGTGGTGCGGTCGTGCGATCCGGCGGCCGTCCCGTCGGGGGCCGGCCGCGACCACGGACCCCAATCTCCCGGCGCCCGTCGACAGATCACCGACAGATCACCGATCGCCACCGACAGGCCCACCTGGCCAGGGGGACGGAATTGTCCGTGGAGGTCAGGCGTCCGCGGGCGCGAGTCGGCCGCTCTGCGCCAGATGCCGCACGGTGTAGCGGCGGAAGGTGTCCGTCGCCGGATGGGAGGACCGGGCGGGCCAGGCCAGGCGGACTGTGACCGGGTCGGCGTCGCGCACCGGCAGGTACCGCACCGCCGCGTGCGGATGCTGGTGCATGGTCCCCTCGGCGGTCACCCCGACCGCGGCGCCGGTCGCGATGGTCGTCAGCCATTCGTCCACGCCCGGCACGGTCACCGTGGGGGGCCGCTGTGCCGCGGGCCAGAGTTCGGCCGTGGTCGTCGCGGCGGTCGCGCACAGCGCCACCGTCTCCGCGCCCAGCTCGGCCAGCGTCACCTCCGCGCCGTCCGCGAGCAGGGTGGCCCACGGGCACGACGGCCAGCCGGCGTTCGCGGATCAGCGGCTGGTGGAGCACCTGAGGGTCGTCCGGCCCGGGGCTCAGCCGCAGGAAGGCGAGATCCGCCTCGCCGCGGCGGAGCAGTGCCGCGGGGTCATCGGCGCGGCGGATCTGCGCCGGGGTCCCGGGGTGCTGCTCGCCCCAGGCGCGCAGCAGCGGAACCGTGTGACGGCCCAGCGCCGCCCAGGCGAAGGCGAGCCTCAGCGGGCGCGGCGTGCCGAGCTCCGTCACGTCGGTGAGGACGTCGTCGAGGTCCCGGAGGATGCGGTGCGCGTTCTCCCAGAGCCGCTTTCCGGGCGCGGTCAGGGACAGGCTGCGTGTGGTCCGCTCCACCAGGCGTACGCCGAGGCGCTGTTCCAGTTGGGCGAGGGTCCGGGAGAGCGCGGGTTGCGTGAGGTGCAGGACGCGGGCGGCGTCCGTCAGCGTGCCCTCGTCGCCGATCGCCGCCAGGGCGCGCAGATGGCGCAGCTCCACATTCATGAGCGGCAAGCATAACTGGCAGGCCGAAGGCATTTCCCCGGCCCGGGGACACGTGCCTAGCGTGGTCTCATGACGAACCACCGGCAGAACATCCTCCTCATCGGCGCGAGCGGGACACTCGGCACGGCCGTGCACCGGGCGCTCACCGCGCGCGGCCACACGGTCCGCACCGCCGGCCGCGGCTCGGGCGACCTGCGCTTCGACATCAGCGACCCGGCGCAGATCTCCGCGCTCTACGCGGCGGCGGAGGCGGACGGGCGGCTGGACGCCGTGGTCAGCGCGGCGGGCACGGTGCCGTACAAGCCGCTGACCGAACTCGGCCCGGGCGACTGGCAGTCCGCCTTCACCGGCAAGGTCCTCTCCCAGGTCGAACTGGTCCGCCAGGGCCTCGCCCGCCTCACCGAACACGGCTCCTTCACGCTGATCACCGGCGTCCTCGCCCATGAGCCGATCCACACCGGAGCCGCCGCCTCCCTGGCCAACGGCGCCGTCGAGGCGTTCGTCCGCGCCGCGGCGATCGAGATCGCGCCGCGGCGGGTGAACGCCGTCTCCCCGAACGTCTTCACCGAGTCCCTGGACACCTACGGGGACTGCTTCCCGGGCATGGGTTCGGTCCCGCTGGAGCAGGTCGCCCAGGCGTACGTGCGTTCGGTGGAGGGTGCGCAGACCGGGCAGGTCTACCGCCTGTGAGCCGCCGGTACAACACACCGGTGGCCTCAGCAGCCGGACAACGCCTCCGCGGTCCCGCAAAGTAGGGCGATACAGGGGCGTACAGGGAGTTTCCGCGCAGGGCTCGCGCCGCGCCGTACGAGCGTCCGCGCCTCGGGACCCGCCGCGCGCGGAGCCGGCCGTGAAGAGAGGAACCGATGAAGCGTCTGGCAGGGCGGACGGATCACGTGGTGGTGGTCGGGGCCGGGCTGGCGGGGCTCTCCGCCGCCTTGCACCTGCTGGGCGCCGGGCGGCGGGTCACCCTGATCGAGCGGGGCCACGGGCCGGGCGGCCGGGCCGGTCTGCTCGAACAGGGCGGGTACCGCATGGACACCGGGCCCACCGTCCTGACCATGCCGGAGCTGGCGGAGGAGGCGTTCGCCGCGGTGGGCGACAGCCTCGCCGACCGCGTGGAACTCGTCGCGCTCCACCCCGCCTACCGGGCCCGGTTCGCCGACGGCAGCAGCCTGGACGTCCACACCGGGGCGGAGGCGATGGAAGCCGAGGTCGAGCGCTTCGCCGGGGCGAGGGAGGCGCTCGGCTACCGGCGGCTGCGTGTCTGGCTGCGCCGCCTCCACGAGGTCCAGATGCGCCGGTTCATCGACGCCAACTTCGACTCCCCGGTGGCGCTGCTGACCCCGGACCTCGCCCGCCTGGCCGCACTCGGCGGCTTCGGACGGCTGGACGCCCGCGTCGCCGGCTTCCTCTCCGACGAGCGGCTCCGCCGCGTCTTCACCTTCCAGGCGCTGTACGCGGGCGTGCCCCCGGCCCGAGCTCTCGCCGCGTACGCCGTCATCGCCTACATGGACACCGTCGCCGGTGTGCACTTCCCGCGCGGCGGGATGCACGCCCTGCCGCGCGCCATGGCGGCCGCCGTCTCCGCGGCCGGTGGTGACCTGCGCTTCGGGCAGGACGTGACGCGGCTCGAACGCTCCGGGGGCCGCGTCACGGCCGTCGTCACCGAGCGGGAACGCGTTCCGTGCGACGCCGTCGTCCTGACCCCGGATCTCCCGGTCGCCTACCGCCTGCTGGGGCGCGGCCGCGCCGCCCTCTGCCGCTGCGTCACTCCCCGTCGGCCGTGGTCCTGCACCTCGGCACCGACCGCACGTGGCCCCAGCTGGCCCATCACACCCTCTCGTTCGGGTCGGCCTGGAAGCGCACCTTCCACGAGCTGACCCGGGGCGGCACCCTCATGTCCGACCCGTCGCTCCTGATCACCCGGCCCACGGCGACCGACCCCGCCCTGGCGCCGCCGGGCCGCCATCTGCACTACGTCCTCGCGCCCTGTCCGAACACCCGCGTCGGCCCGGACGCCCGGGCGTGGCGCGACCTCGCGCCCCGCTACCGGGACAGCCTGCTGGCCGAGCTCCCCCGCGGAGCGGCCTCGACGGCATCGCCTCCGCCGTCGAGGAGGAGTGCGTGGTGACGCCCGCGGAGTGGACCGCTCAGGGACACGCCGCCGGTACGCCGTTCTCCGCCGCGCACACCTTCGCCCAGACCGGCCCGTTCCGCCCGCGCAATCTCGTACGCGGTGTCGAGAACGTCGTCCTCGCGGCTGCGGCACGACCCCGGGCGTCGGCGTGCCGACCGTCCTGATCTCGGGGAAGCTGGCCGCGGCGCGCGTCACCGGCCCGCCGCGGGCGGCGCCCGCAGGCCTTCGGCCCCCCACCGACACGAAGGGCACCGCCCCATGACCGCCCGGGAACTCGACAGCGCGGGCATCACCGACCCGGCCCTGCGCGCCGCGTACGCCCACTGCCGTCGGCTCAACGCGCGGCACGGCAAGACGTACTTCCTCGCCACGCGCCAGCTGCCGTCGAGCGCAGACCCGCCGTGCACGCCCTGTACGGGTTCGCCCGCTGGGCGGACGACATCGTCGACGATCTCGACTCCACGGCGACGGCCGACGAGCGGGCCGCGGCGCTGCACCTGCTCCAACGGGACCTGGAGAGCGGGCTCCGCGCCGGGACCAGCGCCGACCCGGTGGTGGCGGCGCTCGCCGACACGGCCGCCCGTTACGCCATCGAGCCACGGCTCTTCACGGACTTCATGACGTCGATACGGCTCGACCTGGAAGTCACCGAGTACGCCCGCTATGAAGACCTGCGGCGCTACATGCACGGCTCCGCGGCCGTCATCGGCCTGCAGATGCTGCCCGTCCTCGGCACGGTCGTCCCCCGCGAGGAGGCCGCCCCGCACGCGGCCGCGCTCGGCGTGGCCTTCCAGCTGACCAACTTCCTGCGGGACGTCGGGGAGGACCTCGACCGCGGCCGGGTCTACCTCCCCCTGGACCTGCTGGCCGCGCACGGCGTCGACCGCGCCCTGCTGCGGTGGAGCCGGGACAGCGGGCGGCGCGACCGGCGCATCACCGCGGCCCTGAAGGACGCCGCCGCGCTCACGCGGGGCGTGTACGGCGAGGCGGCGGGCGGCCTGCCGCTGCTCGACCCCGTCTCCCGGCCCTGCATCCGCACCGCCTTCGTGCTGTACGCCGGCGATCCTCGACGCCATCGCGGACTACGGCTTCGCGGTGCTGCACCGCCGGGCCGTGGTGCCGCGCCGCCGTCGGGCCGCGGTCGCCTGCGACGGCCTGGTCC
>RBWT01000264.1 GCA_004010275.1 Streptomyces huasconensis | reverse complement strand
GTAAAGGCGGGGTTTGGGGGGGGGTTCGGGTTGGTGGGGTGCGTGCGGGTTTGTGGGGGTTGCTCGCGCAGTTCCTCGCGCCCCTACGGGGCGGGGTGGCTTGGGTTGTGGGTTGGGTGCGGGTTTGTGGGGGTTGAGCGCGCAGTTCCTCGCGCCCCTACGGGGCTCCTCGCGGCCCTTACGAGGCGGGGGATGTGTAGCGGGAGCGTAGTTCTGCCAGGATTCCGAAGGCTGCTGCTGTCAGGGGGACCGCCAGGAGCATGCCGATGATGCCGGCGACGGACGCGCCCGCGGTGATCGCCAGCATCACCACCGCCGGGTGCATCTGCACCGTACGGCTCTGGATGACCGGCTGGAGGATGTGGCCCTCCAGGACCTGTACGGCGAGGACCACGCCGAGTGCCCAGAGGGCGATGGCGAAGCCGCGGTCGGCGAGGGCGACCAGGACGGCGACCGCGCCGGACAGGAAGGCGCCGAGGTAGGGGATGTAGGCGCCGACGAAGACGAGCGCGCCGAGGCCCACGGCTCCGGGCACCCGCAGGATCAGCAGCCCCACGGTGATGCACAGGGCGTCGATGAACGCGATGATCGTCGTGCCCCGCATGAAGCCCTCGATGGCGGTGAAGGCGCGGTGCGCCATGGCCTCCACGACGTCGGCGGAGTCGCCGGGCGAGAGCGAGCGCAGGGCGGCCATCGCGCGCCCGGAGTCGCGCAGGAAGAAGAAGACCAGCAGCAGCGCGAGCACGGCCATGGCGATGACCTCGCCGACGACGCTGAGCCCGCTGAGCACCCCGGAGGCGGCGGTTCCGCCGAACTTGCCGAGCAGCTCCTTGGCGTTGGACGCCATGTCGTCGAGCGAGGTGCCCGCCGCCCCGAAGTACTTGGCGACGTCGGTCGCGGCCTGCTTCAGGGAGGCGATGATCTGGTCGCCGGTGTCGATCAGGGCCTTCACCACGATGTACGTGACGCCGCCGACGACCGCGACGACGGCCGCGCAGGTCAGCCCGGCGGCCAGCGAACGCTGCACCTTCATCAGGAGCAGGCGCCGGTAGAGCGGTCCGAGGAGCGCGGTGCCGAGCAGGGCGAGCAGGACCGGTGTCACGGCCGTCTTGAAGGTGACGCACAGCCAGACGCCGACGGCGCCCACGCCGACGACGAGCAGCACGACCACGCACCAGGCGGCCAGGCGCCGGACGGGCTCGGGGAGAAGGGTCTGCACCCTCCCACCCGAGCACGCGCCCCCCGGTCGCGCACGTCACGTACGGCCGGCTGCCGTGCGCGCCACCCGGAGGACGTACGGCTACATGCCGTGCACCGCCGGGACCTTGCCGAGGAGGCCCTTCTGGAAGTCCTCGAAGGCCTGCTGGAGTTCGGCCCGGGTGTTCATCACGAACGGCCCGTAGTGCGCCATCGGCTCGCGGATCGGCTGCCCGCCGAGGAGGACGACCTCCAGGTCGGGGGTGTGCCCGTCCTGCCGCTCGTCCGCCCGCACGGTCAGCGAGGAGCCCGCGCCGAAGACCGCCGTCTGCCCGCTGTGCAGCGGGCGGCGCTCGGCACCGGCCGTGCCGCGTCCGGCGAGGACGTAGGCGAGGCCGTTGAAGTCCTGGCGCCAGGGCAGCGTCACCTCGGCGCCGGGCCGCACGGTGGCGTGGATCATCGTGATCGGCGTGTGGGTGATGCCGGGGCCCTGGTGGCCGTCCAGCTCTCCGGCTATGACGCGCAGCAGCGCGCCGCCGTCGGGGGAGGCGAGGAGCTGGACCTGGCCGCCGCGGATGTCCTGATAGCGCGGGTCCATCATCTTGTCCTTGGCGGGGAGGTTCACCCACAGCTGGAGGCCGTGGAAGAGGCCGCCGGACATGACCAGCTCCTCCGGGGGCGCCTCGATGTGCAGGAGGCCCGAGCCCGCGGTCATCCACTGGGTGTCGCCGCCCCGGATGGTGCCGCCACCGCCGTTGGAGTCCTGGTGGACGAAGGTGCCGTCGATCAGGTACGTGACCGTCTCGAAGCCGCGGTGCGGGTGCCAGGGGGTGCCCTTGGGCTCGCCCGCCTCGTACTCCACCTCACCCATCTGGTCCATCATGATGAACGGGTCGAGGTGCTTGTAGTTGATTCCCGCGAAGGCCCGGCGCACCGGGAACCCCTCGCCCTCGAAGCCGCTGGGCGCGGTCGTCACGGCGAGCACGGGGCGTGCCACGGCGTCGGCCGGCGCCACCACTCGGGGCAGGGTCAGCGGGTTCTCGACGGTCACTGCAGGCATGGTCGGTACCTCCTTGTGCGCTCACTTTAGTTGAACGTAGAACTTTCTGCCACCTTGAACGAATGAGACCCGGAGGGCATTCCCTCCGGGTCTCCGGTGTGGCTTGATCTGTTCCGCTCAAGAACGCGGCTTACGGCGCGACCGGCTCCAGCTGCAGATAGTCCAGGTTCCAGTTCTGGAACGCGCCCGCGTCCAGGGACAGCCGGATGTGGTGGTGGCCGCGGGTCAGCTGCCGTGGGTCGCGGCTGTCCTGAAGTACGAAGGCGTGGTGGGCCGTCGTGTTGGCGAGGGGCACGGCCCTGCCGGGCGGGCCGCCGTCGTAGGCGAGCCGGTAGGTCCCCGCGGGCGCGTACGGGGAGGAGGCGCGGGCCTTGAGGGTGTACCGCCCGTCCTTCGGCACGTCCACTCCGTACGTGAGCCACTCCGAGCCGCGCATCCAGCAGACCACCACCGCGCCGTCGTGGTCGCAGATGTCGACGTCCTCGCCCGGCCGCCCCGGCCCGTCGCCCCGGTTCCCGGGGTCGATGTCGTGGTAGGCCCGGCCCCTGCCGCCGGGGGCGTAGTCCTCGCCCTGGACGCGTACCGCGCCGGGCGGCACCGGGTCCGCGACGCCCGTGGTCAGGTAGGACCGGAGCGCCTCGACGTTGTCGGTCTGGATGACCGTCGCACGGTAGTGGGTGATGAGCGCGCCCCAGCCGCGCGCCGGGTCGATCAGCGAAGTCTCGTCGGTGAACCGGGCCGCGTAGCCCTCGCGCATGGTGTTGAACCACACGCGGCCGGTCGCCCGCAGCTCCTGGAGGAAGGCGGGGGCGGCCACCTTGTCGCGGACGTCGTCGAAGACGACCTCGAACGCGGGCGGGCGGGCCGTCCCGAACTCCGCGACGGACGCGGCGTTGGCGTCGTCCACCACGTGCATGTAGAGCGCGTCCCGGTGGCCGCCGAGGAACGCCCGCACCTCGGGCACCGGCGCCCTGGACTTGAAGAGGCCGTTGCGCACGGTGCCGGTCTCCTGAAGGACCCGCCAGACGGCCTCGCGGTCCTGCCAGGCCCGGTCGAGGTTGACCAGGCCGAGCGTGCGGGCGGCCAGTATCGCCTCGGCGAGGGTGGGGACGCGCTCGCCGGTGACCGCCGCCTGGCGGCCGCCGAGGCCCACGCGCAGCCGCAGGCCGCGCAGCTGGGCGAGGGTGAGGTCGGCGACGCGGCCGGTGCCGTTCGTGGTGCGGTCCACCCGCTCGTCGTGCATCAGGACGGGGACCTTGTCCCTGGTCAGCCGCACGTCGACCTCGACGATCCCCGCGCCGTCCGCGAAGCCCGCCCGGATCGCGGCGAGGCTGTTCTCGGGCGCCTTGCGCCACTGCCCCCGGTGGGCGACGGTCATGACGCCCGCCTTCGGCCCATGGTCGAGGAAGTCGCGGTGGGCCCGGTCGGCCGGGGTCTCGGCGGGCGCCCCGTGGGGCACGGCCCCTTCCGGCGCCGCCGTGGCCGGAGGTGCGGTGCACAGCAGCGTCACGCACAGGACGACGGTCGCCAGGGCGGTGACGGGGCGGCCGCCCGGGACGGCGACGGCACGGCGCGAGATCAAGGACGCGGGCATAGCCGAGAGCTTCCCGCGTCCGCGAGCGGCCCGAACCCGCCCCGGCCGCCGTTCACCTGACGGGGCGGCAGCTGCCGTACCCCGCCCGGCCGCCGGGTGCCGACGGGAGCGTCAGCGGGGCGGCGGCGGGGGTGCCGGCCGGGGTGCCGGCCGAGGGGTCAGCCGTACATCCGCCGCATCGCGAAGTCGACCATCTGCTCCACGGCCTTGGCGTCGAAGACCATGCGGTGCTCGCCCTCCATGTCGAGGACGAAGCCGTACCCGGTCGGGAGCAGGTCGATGACCTCCGCGCCCGTGATCACGAAGTACTTGGAGTCCTTGCCCGCGTACCGGCGCAGCTCCTTGAGGGAGGTGAACATCGGGATGACGGGCTGCTGGGTGTTGTGCAGCGCGAGGAAGCCGGGGTTGTCGCCGCGCGGGCAGTAGACCTTCGAGGTGGCGAAGATCTGCTGGAAGTCCTCGGCGGACATCGAGCCCGTGGTGAAGGCGCGCACCGCGTCGGCGAGCGAGGGGGGCGAGGGCTCGGGGTAGAGCGGGGGCTGCTGGCCGTACCCACCGCCGGGCATGCCCTGCATCTGCTGCGGCGGCGGCTGCGCGCCCGGCGGGGCGTACTGCTGCTGGGCCCCGGGGTTCTGGTCGTAGCCATACATGGGGCGAAGCCTACTGAGTCACAGATCGGCGGTTAGGGGTTGCGTCTTATTACCGACGGGTAGCATCATCGTAGCTACTTGCTGGTATTCCATCCCTTTTCCTGCTTACGGAGCCTTCGCCATGGGCCACTACAAGTCGAATCTCCGCGACATCGAGTTCAACCTCTTCGAGGTGCTCGGCCGCGACAAGCTGTACGGCACCGGCCCGTTCGCGGAGATGGACGTCGACACCGCCAAGAGCATCCTCGAGGAGCTGCGCCGCCTCGCCGAGAACGAGCTGGCCGAGTCCTTCGCGGACGCCGACCGCAACCCCCCGGTCTTCGACCCGGAGACCAACACCGCGCCCGTCCCGGCGTCCTTCAAGAAGAGCTACCAGGCCTTCATGGACTCCGAGTACTGGCGCCTCGGCCTGCCCGAGGAGATCGGCGGCACCACCGCGCCCCGCTCCCTCATCTGGGGCTACGCGGAGCTGCTGCTCGGCTCGAACCCGGCCGTGTGGATGTACTCCTCCGGTCCGGCGTTCGCGGGCATCCTCTTCGAGGAGGGCAACGAGGCGCAGAAGAAGATCGCCTCGATCGCCGTCGAGAAGCAGTGGGGCTCCACGATGGTGCTGACCGAGCCGGACGCCGGTTCGGACGTCGGCGCCGGGCGCACGAAGGCGGTCCAGCAGGCGGACGGCTCCTGGCACATCGAGGGCGTGAAGCGCTTCATCACCTCCGGTGAGCACGACATGTCGGAGAACATCCTCCACTACGTCCTCGCCCGCCCCGAGGGCCACGGCCCCGGCACCAAGGGCCTCTCCCTCTTCCTCGTACCGAAGTACGAGTTCGACTGGGAGACCGGCGAGCTGGGCGAGCGCAACGGCGTCTACGCCACGAACGTCGAGCACAAGATGGGCCTGAAGGCCTCCAACACCTGCGAGATGACGTTCGGCGACCGCCACCCCGCCAAGGGCTGGCTCATCGGCGACAAGCACGACGGCATCCGCCAGATGTTCCGCATCATCGAGTTCGCCCGCATGATGGTCGGCACGAAGGCCATCGCGACGCTCTCGACGGGCTACCTCAACGCCCTGGAGTACGCCAAGGAGCGCGTGCAGGGCCCGGACCTCGCGCAGTTCATGGACAAGACGGCGCCCAAGGTCACGATCACCCACCACCCGGACGTGCGCCGCGCGCTGATGACGCAGAAGGCGTACGCGGAGGGCATGCGCGCGCTCGTGCTGCACACCGCGGCCGTCCAGGACGAGATCCAGGTCAAGGAGGCGGCGGGCGAGGACGCGACGGCGCTGAACGCCCTGAACGACCTCCTCCTGCCCATCGTGAAGGGCTACGGCTCGGAGAAGTCCTACGAGCAGCTGGCGCAGTCGCTCCAGACGTTCGGCGGCTCGGGCTACCTCCAGGAGTACCCGGTCGAGCAGTACATCCGCGACGCCAAGATCGACACGCTCTACGAGGGCACCACCGCGATCCAGGGCCAGGACTACTTCTTCCGGAAGATCGTCCGCAACCAGGGCGCCGCGCTGAACGGCCTCGCCGAGGAGATCAAGAAGTTCCTGGCGGTCGGCACGGGCGGCGAGCCGCTGGCCGCCGCCCGCGAGGAGCTGGCCAAGGCCGCGGTCGAGCTGGAGGCCATCGTCGGCGTCATGCTGACCGACCTCGCGGCCACCGAGAAGGACGTGAAGTCCATCTACAAGGTCGGCCTGAACACCACGCGCCTGCTGATGGCCTCGGGCGACGTCGTCGTCGGCTACCTGCTGCTGCGCGGTGCCGCGGTCGCCGCCGAGAAGCTGCCGACGGCCTCCGCCAAGGACAAGGCCTTCTACGAGGGCAAGATCGCGGCGGCGAAGTTCTTCGCGGCCAACGTCCTGCCGGGCGTCGCCACCGAGCGCAAGCTCGCCGAGGGCATCGAGCTGGACATCATGGAGCTGGACGAGGCCGCGTTCTAGGAGCGCTCGGCCCCTTTGCCGGCTGTCCGTTTCGCCTGATACGCCGTGGCCCGCCCCGTTTGACACGGGGCCGGGCCGCGGCCGTCCCTCGTTAGGCTGACCCCATGAGTACAGCGCCCCGCTTCGACCGCGGTCACACCGAAGACCTCATGTCCTTCCTGGCGGCCGCTCCCACGCCGTACCACGCCGTGGCGAGCGCCGCCGAGCGCCTGGAGAAGGCCGGCTTCCGGCAGGTCGAGGAGACCGACGCGTGGGACGGGACGACCGGCGGCAAGTACGTGCTGCGCGGCGGCGCCATCGTCGCCTGGTACGTCCCGGAGAGCGCCGCCCCGCACACCCCGTTCCGCATCGTCGGCGCCCACACCGACTCGCCGAACCTCCGCGTGAAGCCGCGGCCCGACGCGGGCGGCCACGGCTGGCGCCAGGTCGCCGTCGAGATCTACGGCGGCCCGCTGCTCAACTCCTGGCTCGACCGCGACCTCGGCCTCGCCGGCCGCCTCTCGCTGCGCGACGGCACCTCGCGGCTCGTGAACATCGACCGGCCGCTGCTGCGCGTGCCCCAGCTGGCCATCCACATGGACCGCTCCGTCCCCGCCGACGGGCTGAAGCTGGACAAGCAGAGGCACATGCAGCCCGTCTGGGGCCTGGGTGACGACATCCACGAGGGCGACCTCATCCGCTTCCTGGAGGAGGAGACCGGCCTGTCCGAGGGCGAGGTCACCGGCTGGGACCTCATGACGTACTCCGTGGAGCCCCCCGCCTTCCTCGGCCGCGACCGCGAGCTGGTCGCGGGGCCGCGCATGGACAACCTCCTGTCCGTGCACGCGGGAACGGCCGCCCTGGTGGCCGCGTCGACCCGTGACGACCTGCCGTACATCCCCGTCCTGGCCGCCTTCGACCACGAGGAGAACGGCTCGCAGTCCGACACCGGCGCCGACGGCCCGCTGCTCGGTGGCGTCCTGGAGCGCTCCGTGTTCGCGCGCGGCGGCTCGTACGAGGACCGGGCCCGCGCCTTCGCCGGGACGGTCTGCCTCTCCTCCGACACCGGCCACGCGGTGCACCCCAACTACGCGGAGCGGCACGACCCGACGCACCACCCCCGCGCCAACGGCGGCCCCATCCTCAAGGTCAACGTCAACAACCGCTACGCCACGGACGGCGCCGGACGCTCGGTGTTCGCCGCCGCGTGCGAGAGGGCGGGCGTGCCGTTCCAGTCGTTCGTCTCCAACAACGCGATGCCGTGCGGCACGACGATCGGTCCCATCACCGCGGCCCGGCACGGCATCAAGACGGTCGACATCGGTGTGGCGATCCTGTCGATGCACAGCGTGCGCGAGCTGTGCGGCGCGGACGACCCGCACATGCTGGCCAACGCGCTCGTGGCGTTCCTGGAGGGCTGACCGCGACGGTAGAAGTCCGTTTTCCCGTGTGGTGGTGGCAGAGCCGGGTACACGGTCCAGCGCAGCCACGACCACAGGGAGGCGGTCCATATGGGCCTGGGCGGATGCATCATCCTCATCGCCGTGGGCGCCATTCTCACGTTCGCGACCGACTGGAAGATGGAGGGCTTCAACGTCACCGTCGCCGGTCTCGTCATGATGGCGGTGGGCCTCATCGGCGTAGCCGCGTTCACCAGCATCGCGCGACGCAGGCGGACGGTGGTACCACCAACCGCCCAGACGACGGTGGTCGACCCGGAGCAGGAACGCAGGGGCTACTGACAGGTCACCGGGGGGGAGGGCCCCGCTCACTCCCACCCCCCCGCCCTGACGCGCCCCGTAAG
>RBWT01000263.1 GCA_004010275.1 Streptomyces huasconensis | reverse complement strand
GCCCCGCCTCCCGCCCGGCCCCCAGGCGAGCCGGGGCGCCCCGAGCGCCCAGTACCGCCACTGGTGCCGTGCCCACTTCACCCGCAACACCAGGCGGCACCTGCTCGACGAACACGGACAGCCCTTGCTCGACGAACACGGCCGCCCCTCCGGCCCGGTCCATGGACCAGACGCCGTCGAAGGCGTCACCTTCAACCGGCGCCGGACCTGGGTCCGCGGCACCTGGATCAACAAGCACTCCCTGCGCGGCCCAGGCAAGGCCCGGTGTACGCGCTCGACCCACGCATGGCACGCACACCTGCCGAACCTGCCTGTTTCAGGTACAGGGACAGGCCGTGGGAGCGAGTAGTCACCGCTGCTCGAGGGCGGTGAAGAGGGCCAGCAGCGCTTGCTGCGCAGGACGGCATCCCCCCCGTCATTCAAACTGACGCGCCTTGCCCAACTCGTCGACGAGGCCCTGTACGGCCGCACCTGAGGTGCTGCACGGCGGCGAGCTTGGCCTCGATCCGCCCGGACGCGTCGAGGCCTGGGTGGGCGCACGGGTAGGCCACCGCCCCGAACCTGGCCTGCCTCCGCTACACCTCGACACCCTGCGACCGATGCCCCGCCCTTCGCGCGCTCCCCAGGTTGGGGCATGCCGCCATAGGGACGGCCCCGTCTTTCCTGGTCGACTGCGGTCATTGTTGTGGCCGCGGCCCCGACCAGAGGTGGTCGGGGCCGCGTTGCTGCCGGGCGGATCTCACAGTTCGTCGCGTGTCACTCTTCGCCGGGCCAGATAGCTCACTCCCCAGATAGCTGCGCAGAGTGCCACCAGACCCAAACCTGCGGGTTTCCCAGCTACGGTCAAGGCGAGGCCAATGCCCGCGCCACATACCAGGAGTACCGTGGCGAGCGTGAAGAGCTGGGAGGTCGCCTTTTTTCTCCTGAAATAGTTATCTTGCACGTTTTTTGCGCCTCCACTTGATGAGTTCGCCGTCCGGCACTGCGGGCCCTGCTTACCCGACGGCCGAGTTGACGGCTTCGGAAGCTATCTGTCCGGCAGCCCACGAGCCGGAGAAGCACACAGCCTGACCACCGACGGCGGAGGCCCCAGCCGTCGGTATGGAGCCCCCTGCATGACGGTCTCGCATGCCGCACCGAAGCCGGCTCCGACTACGAAGCCGGCGACATCGCCCCGCAGTCCCTTGGTGCCATCCTGCAGCACCTTTGCTCCGGCGCCGACGATGTCACCGGCAGTTCCCAAAACGTCCCAGGGCGCCAAGCCGCTCGGGTCGATACGGTTGACGGGGTCGCCCTCGGCGTAGAGGTAGGGGTTCTTTTCCTGGCCGGAGGGGACGGGCTGGGTGAAGCGGCCGACGTTGGGGTCGTAGTAGCGGGCTGAGAAGTGGTACAGGCCGGTGGGGTCCTGGTAGCCGTCGGCAAAACGGTAGGGCTGGGTGATCTTCTTCGATGTGCTCGCCCGTTCCACGCCGCGGGGGCTGTAGGAGTAGTTGTTGACCTTGGTGCCGGACTCGTCCGTGACCGCGACGACGGAGCCGATCGCGTCGGTGAGGTAGAAGTACGTCTTCCCGTCCCGGGCATGGAGTTGAGTGTGCCCCCGGGCTCCCGGTTGAAGCCGGTGTCCACGCCGCCCGCCGAGGTGGCCGAGAGGCCGAGGGGCCCGTTGTGGAAGTAGGTGTCGCCGAGCCTGATGCGCTCGCTCTGGTCGGTGGAGCCGTACTGGCCCACGTATGTCTTACCCGCGACAGTCAGCGAGGTGAGCTGGCTGTGATCCGACCACTTCTCGCCTGTGCGGGTGCCCTCCGGTGTGGAGGCACCGGAGGTCTCGTTGCCGGCCAGGTCATAGGACCAGTTCGTCGACGAGCCGTTCTTTGCGGTGATCTGCTGGGCGTCGTTGACGGTGTACGTGGTACCGCGCGGACAGCCCTCCTCCACCGGTCCTGGAAGACGCACCCGCCGACACCCGGCAGGCCCTCACCCAGGGCTGGACATCACTCGGTCTGAACCTCGCATCAGCCCAGGCCGACGGACACGTGCTCGGCTGGCCGGTACGCCACAGCACCCCAGACATCACGATCCTCACCGATGACCCCACTCTCGGGCGGCGCGCCGAGCTGCTCTTCCAACGGCAGCAGCACACATTGCTGTTGGCCTGCTTCGTCCAGCTTGACGACGACACCGCACGTGCCCTGTGGGCCCCGGCCGAGAGACGACACCCCCAGGTCATGCACCGGCTCCTCGAAAGGGCCGTATCCCGGACGGCGCGGCCGGGTTCGATGGCTGCGGAGGAGACCGACCTCTCACGTCGCGAGTTCTTGGAAGGCTTTCCTGAGTGGTTCGGCCTCGTTGAGGAGGACTCCTGAGCTGCCCCTTATCCGTAGAGCAGGACCCGCTTGCGGAGGAGTTCGAATCTGGGCAAGTCGGCGGGGGCTCGGGCGGATTCGATCCACTCCGGCAGTCGTTCACTCTGCGGCTCAGTGACCGTGCAGGCGAAGGAGCGCACGTGCTCGGCGAGCGCGGCCAGATCAGGGCGGTTGGCCAAGACCACTTGAGGTGAATCCGGTCGCATGCAGACAGGGTGTCGGGGTGGGTCAGGATCCAGCGTGTGCCGGCGCGGGCCGATGGCGGGCGGGGACCGACTGGTCGTGGCTTGCCGCGGAGATTCCTGCTGACGTATCCGCGGACGCCGGCGTATCCGCGGGGATGGCCCGCTCAGAGACCGCGTCAGCCACCCGGGTTGGGGACAAGGGTGTGCTCACGGGACAGTGAGCTGGGGGTGGTGTCGGCGTTCACGGCCAGATTTCCGGTCGACCAGCGGACCATGACGTCGTCCTCGCCGGCGGCACCGCCGCCGAAGGCGCCGACGGTGGTCAGGGTTGCCTGGCGCCAGGGAGAGCCCGCGGGGCGGAGCCGGTGTTCGGACCTCAGGGACTTGGCGGCGATGTTCTCATAGACCGAGACTTCGCCGTCGGACCAGCGGACGAACAGATCCTGTCCTGAGGAGGAGTTGTCGAAGCTGCCTGCCGATATGTCCCGCGCGTGCGTCCAGGTCTTGTTCGGGGCAATGAGCTTCTGCTCGGCGTGCGTGCCCTTCGCGTCGACGCCGGGGTACAGCGTGACCTCGCCGTCCGACCAGCGGACCACCAGGTCATTGGCTTTGGTGCCGGCTGCCGCGAAGTCACCGGCTGTGATGGTCTTCGCGTTCTTCCAGAGGCTGTTCGGGCGCCGGAGCTGGATCTCGTTGCGCAGTTTGATGTTTTCGTCGACGTCCTTGTAGAGGGTCAGTTCACCGTCGGACCACCGTACGAAGAGGTCGTACGTGGCGGAGCCCGTGAAGTCTCCGGCGGTGATCACCTCGGCGTGCTTCCAGGTGCCGTTGGGCCCGATCAGCCGTACCTGCTCGCCGAACCCGAACTTTCCGTTGCCGCGGTACAGGATGAATTCACCGTCGTTCCTGCGGACGACCAGGTCGCTGATTGCGTGGCGCACCGAGGCGGTGTGGAACCGTCCGGCGGTCATGGCCTTTGCGCCCTGCCAGGTCCTGGCGTCCCCGAGGACGCTTGCTTCGTCCGGCGGCGCGTCACCGACCGCCTGCCGGTAGAGGCGGAACACATCGTCGTCGAACTGCGAGGTATAGGAGATGTGGTCGTAGAGCCCACCGGTCTTGTAACCGCCGATGACCCCCACGAGGCTCCCGCGACGGCCGTCGAAGTTCTCCAGGAACGGGCCTCCGCTGACCCCCGCACGGAATCCGTCGCAGTGGATCTCCATGAATCGGCCGTGGAACGCGGTCGTGTCATTGGTGCACTGCAACGGAGTCCTCTTGCCGCCGGGGAATCCGGCGACCGTCACCTTCTTGCGTGCCAGATGAGCGGAGTCCACCACGGTGAGCGTGTTCCCCCGGCCGGTCGCGTCCTCCAGGAGCTGGCCCCTTGCGTTCGGGCCGACGCGGAGGAAGGCGAAGTCCACGTCGTCGCTGGGCATCGACTGCAGATAGCGGCCGTCGACCCATATCTTGCCCGGCTGTACCGGGAAGACGCCGTACGGCGTTTCACCGACCTGGCCCACCTCGACGTCCCCGGCGCGGTAGCCGGGGACGAAGGCGATGCTGCGGTTGCGCCGGTTGCCCTTGAGGCAGTGTGCCGCCGTGATGACCAGGCTCTTGGTCGGCGAGGCCACCGCACTCGCGCTGCAGAACTGGTCGGGAGCCGCCGCCCCGTCACCGCCCCGGATCAGGAACACGCCCACTGAGGCGATCCCCTGGGCCGTCGGCCGGCTCGGCGCCCTGAGCGAGCGCTTCTGCCGTCCACCGGGTTCGGCCTCGTCACCCTTGGCTTCATCACCCTTGATCCTTTTGTCCTTGACGTCGATCGCGACGGCACCACGAATGCGCTCAGGACTCCAGTAGCGCTCCGCTTCCCATGCCTCGCGCATCGCCTCCCGGGTGACGTCCGGAGTGGGGCCGGAGGTTCGGGAGGGGGCCGGAGCACTGCCCACGGATGCGGAAGCGGATGACGGCGCGGGTGCGGCCGTCGCCGGAGTGGTCAAGGTGATCGCGGCGCTCATGCCGAGCAGGGCGGCACGCATCCATGGTGTTCGTCCCGTGAGAGGCACTGCTTGCATTCCTTCTTACGTACCGGCTTATGTGCCGGGGAAGCGGCGGGCAGCGGGAGAGGCCCGGAGGAGTGCGCGCGGGGCCGGTGTGGAGAACACCGGCCCCGCGCGGTTGTCGGCAGCGACGGCGTCGCTCAGCCGACGAGCTTGACCTCGCCGTGCGTGCCGGCCGCGTCGACGCCCGGATAGAGGCCGAGCGTGTTGTTGGCCCAGCGCACGAGGACATCGTTCGGCCGCTCGTTGGCGACGAAGGCACCGGTGTTGACCACGGTAGCCGTCTTCCAGGCTGACTTGGCCGGCCTGATCTTGGTCTCGCCGTGGAAGCCGCCGGTGGTCACACCCGGGTAGATGGTGGCCTCGCCGTCGGACCAGCGGACCAGGAGGTCCGCGGTCTTCTTGCCGGTGAACTCACCCGCAGTGATCTGTTCGGCGTGGGACCAGGTCCTGTTGGGCTTCAACAGAGTCTTCTCGCCCCGCAGGGCGTTGGTGTTGACGTCGGCGTAGAGTGACACCTCTCCGTCGGCCCAGGTCACGAGGAGGTCATCGCGCTGCGCGTTGGCCGTGTACTTGCCGGCGGTGATCTGCTTGGCGTACGACCACGTCTTGTTCTTGGCGGGGGCGAGCTTCTTCTCGCCGTGGAAGCCCGTCTTGTCGACGTGGGTGTACTGGGTGAGCTCGCCGTCGCCCCAGCGCACGATCAGCCCGTCGGACCCGCCGCCGAAGCTCGCGCCGGTGATCTGCTGGGCGTGCTTGAAGACACTGTCCTTGGCGGCGATGCGGTACTCGGCCGAGAAGGGGTGGCGAGCGTCCTTGTCGTCGGCGCCCTGGTACAGGGTGACCTCGCCGTCGATCCAGCGCACGATCATGTCCATGTGACGGGTCCCGCCGGCCGAACCGCCGGTGAAGTACCCGGGGGCGATGTGCTCCGCGTACTTCCACGGGGCGTTGGGGAAGGCCGTACGATAACTGACCTTCTGTACCCAGGCGTTGATGTCGTCCACGCGGCTGTCGACGGCGCCCCTGCGGGTCTCGGCGGGGTCGGTGCCCACGCACCCGCCCTGCCAGGAGGTGCTGTTGACGGCGACCAGCTCCGGGCGGCCGTCGCTCTCCCGGAATGCCGGGCCGCCGGTATCGCCCTTGCAGACAGCCGCCGTGGCCGGGTCGTCGCCCGTCAGGCCTAGGGAGGGCCCCTGCACCGAGTCCACCGTGACCCCGGTGCTGTGCAGCTTGTCGGGTACCCACGCGGTGTGGGTGCGGCCGTAGCCGACGACCCGCAGCCTGTCACCCTTGGCGGGCGCGGAGGCCGCCAGGGCCACCGGCGTGACGCCGGCCACCGGCTTGTCCAGCTTGGCCATCACCAGATCGCGGCCCTCGTACGGAACGAGCTCGACGACGTTCGCCACGGTGCCGGACGAACCGGTGAGATTCGTCCGGCCGACGGTCGCCGTCGTCTTCCACTTCGGCGCGCCTTCGGAGACCTTGGAGCTTTTGGCGGGGTCGGCGGCGAAGCAACTGGCGGCGGATATCACCCACTGCCTGTCGACCAGCGCACCCGAGCAACTACGGTGGCCGCCGCCTATGTCGAGCTGGGCGGTGAAGGCGTAGGTGCCGTCCTTCGCTGCTCCGCCCCCCACTGCGTGGGCGGGGGTGGCAATCATGGCACCGGCCGTGACGGCGGTGGCGAGAAGCCCGGTCATCCACGGGGTACGCGGACGTCTGCTAAACACGTTTAATTTCCTAAATCACAGAAGAGCAGCGAAAGTTGTCGAAGAGAGCGAAGCGTGGTGCACGCCGCGACTCATCCGGGCCGTCCGCTCAATTACCGTTGACACGCAGCTCGACCAGAACCGCGGGCTTTCCGCTCGATCCCGGGCTGAGATCTCCCGTGCCGACCGGCTGAAATCCACCCTTCTCCACCTGGACAGTCTTCTTTCCGTCCTCGGAGGTGACGGTGGCCTGGAATGCCGGTCCCTCGGAATCGACGGAGTACACCTTCGGGACCTCCAGGCTGAGGTAACCCTTCTTGCCGGTGGACTTGAAGCAGTACTTGTTTCCGTCGTCGTTGGTGTGCGTGGTGCGCACCAGGATGTTGGCGTTGGCGCAGTCGCTCAGGACGATGTGGCCGTCCCCGCGCTTGAGGGTGATGCCCTTGTCCTTGAGAAGCCGCGCGGCGTCCGGGTAGGCGAAGTCCTCCACGGCGGCGGGCGGGGCTGTCGCCCCTGTCCCGCCTTGCTGGGCGACAGCCTCGGCTGGTTGGCCTCCGGGCTGGGCGACGGCGGCGGTGGCAGCTCCCGCGACGGCCATCGTGATGCCGATGACGCCTGCGAGCAGCTTTCCGCGCGCACGAAGTATCACCAGTGAACTCCTTCAGAGTGGGTTGCGGCTGCAGCAGTGTTGGGCGGACGAGAGCCGCGAACCGCTGCTAAGCATCGCGTAAGGGGCCAGAGCAACGTAACACCCGTTAACGGACACAGGTTAATCACGTTACGCGGCTGTGGAGTTGGGATAACGAATCGAGAACGACGGTCGGCCGGGGGCAACGTGATCCTGAGTGCCCCCCTCCGCGTGCATGCGCCATCTACATGCTTACGCGCCGTCAAGTCACCTTCGAAGTAAACCGAATGGAGCGCTACGCTCACGTCGCCGTTCGAGGCAATTCGCAACGAACCAGAAAGGCTATTTTCGTGAGGCGTATTAACCGCTCGAATCGGGCGGGGGACACCTGGGCGTATAGAGTGCGCGGCTTGAGAAGTCTGAGTACGGTCATCCTTCCGATGGCGCTCCTGGCCGGAATTCTCGGGACCAGTCCCGCCCATGCGGCCGACCGGGGCGGGGGAGAAGAACCGGAAATCATCAGCCCCATACCGGCAACCGATCGAGGCCGGGCCGTCGAGGCATGGAAACAGGGCGGCCCCGGCGTCAGAGCCGCGGCGGAAGCCGCCCTCATGGGCAGCGACACGGACGTACGTCGGTTTCTGGACAGCGAGAAGCCGATCGCCGAACAGAGCGACGAACGGGTCGCCATCGTCCAGATCTCCTCCGCCGTCGGAGGACAGGAAGTCCGTGCTGCCGCGCGCACCGCCCTGAACGGATCGCCCGACGAGCTCCGCGCGTTCCTCAAGGACGGCTGGAAGGCCCCGCTGGAGAAGGACCAGCGGGTACAGGTCACGCAGGTCATGAGCACCGGCGGCAACGAGGTCCAAGAGGCCGGGCGGGCCGCCCTGAAGGGCTCGATCGACGACGTCAGGAAGTTCCTCGACGAGGGGCAGTACACCGCGCGCGAGGCCGACGAACGCGTGCGGATCGTCCAGCTCATGAGCTTCGGTGGCCCAGCGACGAAACAGGCCGCGAGGGTCGCGCTCAAGGGCGGCGTCGAGGACGTACGGGAATTCTTGAACGTGGGCCAGTACGTGGCCCGCTCCCGCGACCAGGAGCACGCCACGGTCGCGCAGCTGGCACAGCAGGCCAAGGAGGCCGGGCAGCTCGCCAGGCGCGAGACGCAGGAGGCCAAGAACGCCTCTGCGCGTGCGGTGGAGGCGTCCAGGCTGGCCAAGGATGCGGCGAAGAAGGCCGCTGAGGAGACCGCGGCGGCCAAGAAGGACTCCGTCCGTGCGGCGAACGCGGCGACGCGCCGCGGCCGCGGCCAGTGGCGCGGCCCGGGCCGCGCAGCAGGCCATCAA
>RBWT01000262.1 GCA_004010275.1 Streptomyces huasconensis | reverse complement strand
TGGTGGGCGGACCTGCATGGCGCGAGGTGTGCCGGGTGGCACTGGCTGGGCCGAGGGTCCCGCTCCGGGGCGGGGTGCGCGTGAGGGCATGGCCGTCTCCGTTCGGGCGGGGGCGCGGCTGTCCCCATCTCACCGGCCGGGCGCCGTCACGTCTTGGACGAATGTTCCCCCGCCGAGAGGCTCAGCTCGGCCGGCGTGCAGGCCGCGAAGTGCCGTACGTCGCGGTGCAGATGGGGCTGGTCGGCGTAGCCGCACGACGACGCCACCTCGGCCGTGTCCCGGCCCGTCGACAGGCCGCGTACGGCCCGGTCGAAGCGGACGAGCATCGCGGCCCGCTTGGGCGTCATCCCGATCTGCGCGCCGAACCGGGACCACAGCCGCTTGCGGCTCCAGCCGCAGGACGCCGCGAGGTCGCCGACGCGCACCTGCCCCCGCCGGGCGACGATGTGCCGCCAGGCGGCCACCACCTCGGGGTCCATCGCCGCGCCCGCCCCGAGCCGCTCGGCGAGGAACTCCTCCAGCAACGCGAAGCGGCCCGCCCAGTCGGACGCCGCCCACAACTGTTCGCGCAGCAGGGCCTCCTGACGGCCCCACAGGTGTGCCAGGTCGATGACGGCTCCGCCCTCGCGGTCGGGTGGGGAGACGTCCAGCGTCGCGTAGGCCGTGACGGGGGAGAGGCGGATCTCGACGCAGTCGATGCCGCGCCCCCGGATGCGCGTCCGCCCGAGCGACAGGCCGCCGCCGATGCTGCGCAACTTCCGCCTGTCGTCCGCCTCTTCGACGCTCAGCGGGTCCTCGCCCAGCTCCAGCACCACGGTCACGACCGGGTGGGGGAGCACCCGCGCGACGAGCCCGAGCGCGTCCCGGTCGCGGAAGCCCGCCATCTCCACTCCGGCGAACGGCACCCCGCCGACCGGGCGGGCGACCTCCCACCCGGTCGGCGCCCAGGCTTCGGGCGGGTCCGCTTCCATAGGGTGAGGCTAGCGGCTGTGCGCCCGCCACGCCTCGCCGATCCCGCGCATCAGCGGCGGGTACACGACCAGGTGCCGGAACGGGGCGATCGCGGCCATGTAGGCCTTGCCCCACCAGCCGTTGGGCTTCACCAGGACCGCCATCTGCCCACGGTAGCCGCCCTCGCCGTCGGGCACCCAGCTCAGGTGCATCACGCCGTGGACGGTGCGGTTGCTCATCTCCGAGGCCCATTCGTCGTCTGTCAGATAGACGGACGAGAAGGGCAGCTTCTCGAACTCCGGCCCGGCCGGGCCTCGCGCAGATCGGCGGGCAGCCGTTCGCGCAGCGTCGCCACCCGCGAGCCGACACCGGCGTCCGGGCGGTCCCAGCCGAACAGCTTCCCGAGCTTCCAGCGGATCGCGAAGAGGGCGCGGGCGACGGCGGACGGGTTGTCCGACGTGTCGCCCTCGACGGTGTCCCGCACCAGCAGCGGAAAGTCGCCGGGCCCGCCCGGAGTCGGCAGCGCCCACACGTCGTAGAGGCGGAAGTCGGGGGTGATCTCGTGGATGCGCCAGGGCCGCGACGTGTGCGCCGTGTCGGGGAGCTTCATGCGTCTGCCTCCGTCTGTTCGGTGAGTGTGGACGTACGGGGGTCGAGCCCGAGGACGCCCGCGACGGCGCGGACGGCGAGCAGCTCGTCGCTGGGGTTCCTGACCGGCCAGGGCGATCACCGTGCCGTCGAGTGCGCCGACGAAGGCCAGGGCGAGGGTGCGCGTCGGCGGGCCCGGCGGGATCGCGCCCGCCTCCCGCGCGGCGCCGATGAGGTTCTCGCAGCGGGTGACGAGGAGTTCGTAGGACCGTTCGATCTCCTGGCCCACGGGGTGGTCCTGCCCGCTGAACTCCAGCCGGAGCGCGGTCGCCACCCGCGCGCCGTTGCGCCGGCAGTACACGGCGTGGCCGCGCGCCAGGGCGAGCAGCGCCGCGACCGGCTGCCGCTCCCGCTTGAGGAGGGGCTCGACCTCCTGCGTCCAGGTCTCGCCGATCCACTGGATCACGGCGAGGGTCAGCTCCTGCTTGTCCTTGAACTGGTGGTAGAGGGCGCCGCGCGTGTACCCCGCCTCGCGCGCCACCTGTTCGAGTACGAGGTTGCCGTAGCCGTAGCGGGACAGGCCCCGCGCGGCCGATGCCAGGAGGGCGCCGCGGGTGCGGGCACGCCGGTCCGCCTGGGTGACTCGCTCAATACCTACATGCATGTATGTATGTTACTTCGGCGCGTCACGCCCCGCAGCCGGCCCCCCCCTTTTTCGCTCCTCTTTCCACCGCGGGCGGTGTTGCAGTTCACGGGGCCGCTCTTTGTGGCCATGACATGATCCGTGCGTGACCGTCATACCGAGACAGCCGCTCAGGTACGCCGTCGCGCTCGCGGCGACCGCTCTTCTCGTGTCCGGATGCGGGCTCGGCGCGGAGCTGGACCGTGAGGTGAACCCGGACCGTGAACCGACGTCCGGGGCGGCGCGGCCCGAGCCCAGCGGTACGGGCGGGCCGTCCGACCTCTCGCTCGGGCCCACCGGCGGCCCCTCGACCCCGACCGAGCCGCCCTGCCCCAAGTCCGGCGTGAGCATGGCCCCGGGCATGGTGTCCGCCACGATGGGGCTGCGCGCGATGTCGGTCAGGGCGATCAACTGCGGCAAGGACGTCCTGGAGCGCAACGGCTACCCCGACATCCGCGTCCGCGGCGTGGACCGGCAGCTCTTCGACGTGACGGTGCTCAAGGGGACGGAACCGATCACCGCCATGGACGACCCGGGGCCGAGCCGCATCAGGCTCAAGCCGGGGCAGTCCGCCTACACCTCACTGGTCTGGCGGTACTCCGCCGTGGACGCGTCCACCCTGCGGGGCAGCGGCGTGTACGTCGAGATCGGCCCCGCCAAGGGCGCGCCGCGCGAGACCATCGAGCCGGACGGCGGGCTCGACATCGGCGAGACCGGCATGCTCGGCACGACCGCCTGGCAGCGCAGCCCCGAGGACGACGGGGGCGAGACCGGGGCGGACGGCGGCCGGCCCACCGCAGGGCCGTCGTCGGCGACCCCGGGGGGCTGACCGCCGTACGGCTCAGGGCACCCGCGCCGTCCACTCGGCGGTGCCGAACTTGGTGCGGACGAGTTCCTCGGCGCGGGCCAGTTCCTCGGCGGTGACCTTGCCCTCCGCGAGGCCGTAGCGGGCGCGGAAGGAGTCGATCATGCGGTCGATGACGGTCTCGCGCGGCAGACCGGTCTGGCGGCGCAGCGGGTCCACCCGCTTCTTGGCGCTCTTGGTGCCCTTGTCGGAGAGCTTCTCCTTGCCGATGCGGAGCACTTCGAGCATCTTGTCGGCGTCGATGTCGTAGGACATCGTCACGTGGTGCAGGACCGCGCCCGGGCCGCCGCCGGGCCCCACCACGCGCTTCTGCGCGGCGCCCGCGATCTTCCCCGCGTCCGTCGCGATGTCGTTGAGCGGCTGGTACCACGCCTTGATGCCCATGTCGGCGAGCGCGCCGAGGACCCAGTCGTCGAGGTAGGCGTAGCTGTCCTGGAAGGAGAGCCCCTGCACGAGGGCGTCGGGCACGGAGAGGGAGTACGTGATGGTGTTGCCCGGCTCCACGAACATCGCGCCGCCACCGGAGATGCGGCGCACGACATCGATGCCGTGCCGCACCGCGCCCTCCTGGTCGACCTCGTTGGCCAGCGACTGGAAGCTGCCGATGATCACCGAAGGGGCGCCCCACTCCCACACCCGCAGCGTCGGCGGGCGGCGGCCCGCCGCGACCTCCTGCGTCAGCACCTCGTCCAGGGCCATGTGCAGGGCGGGCGGCTGGGGCCCCTCGTGGACGAGCTGCCAGTCATAGTCGGTCCAGTCCGTGGCGTGGGCCAGGGCGCGGCGCACGGCGATCCCCACGCCCTCCGCCGTCAGGCCGTACATCACCGTGACCCTCGGGGAGTGCCGCCTCGACGCGGGCGGCGAGGCCCGCCGCGTCGGTGTCGGCAGGGGCGCCGTCCAGCGCGGCGTTGATCGCGTCGAGGGCCTCGTCCGGTTCGAGGAAGAAGTCGCCGGCCACCCGGGTGCGCCGCAGCTCGCCGCCCTCGACGTCCAGATCCACCACGACGAGCTTGCCGCCGGGGATCTTGTACTCACCGTGCACCGTGCTTCCTCCATGCCCGCGGGCGGCGTCGCCCCCGGCTCGCTGTTCCGAATCGTCCCCCACGCTAGCCGAGTGCCGGATCGTCCGTCCGGGCGGAAGATGGGGCGGGAGGGACAGCGGGGGCCGACGGGGGACAGGAAGGGAAGATGCGCGGTGAGGGCGAGCACATGGAGCAGGCGATGAGCGGGCACGCGGCACCGGGCGGCGCGCCGGGACCGCGCGTCCTGGTGACGGGGGCGACGGGCTACATCGGCGGCCGTCTCGTCCCCGAACTCCTGGCCGCCGGATACCGCGTACGCTGCCTGGCCCGCACCCCCGAGAAGCTCCGCGACCACCCCTGGACGCCCCGCACCGAGGTGGTACGAGGCGACGTCACCGACGCTTTCTCGCTGGCCGGGGCGTTGCGCGGCGTCGACGTCGCGTACTACCTGGTGCACGCCCTCGGCACCGGCAACGGCTTCGAGGACACCGACAGGAAGGCCGCCGAGACCTTCGCCGACCAGGCCCGCTCCGCCGGGGTAAGGCGCGTCGTCTACCTCGGCGGCCTCACTCCGTCGGGCGTGCCGCCCCGCGAACTCTCCGCCCACCTGCGTTCCCGGGCGGAGGTCGGGGAGATCTTCCTGCGCGCGGAGGTCCCCGCCACCGTCCTGCGCGCGGCCGTCGTCATCGGCTCCGGCTCCGCCTCCTTCGAGATGCTCCGCCACCTCACCGAACGGCTGCCGGTCATGGTCACGCCGAGCTGGGTCGGCACCCGCATCCAGCCCAGTCGCCGTACGCGACGTCCTGCGCTACCTCGTCGGCAGCGCGCGCATGCCGCCCGAGGTGAACCGCGCCTTCGACATCGGCGGCCCCGACGTGATCACGTACGAGGAGATGATGCGGCGGTACGCGGTGGTCGCCGCCCTGCCGCGCCGCCTCATCGTGCGCGTGCCCATGCTGAGCCCCGGCCTCTCCAGCCTCTGGATCGGCCTCGTCACCCCGGTCCCGCGCGGCCTCGCCCGGCCCCTCGCCGAGTCCCTGCGGCACGAAGTGGTCTGCCACGAACACGACATCGCGCGGTACGTGCCCGACCCGCCCGGCGCCCCCATCCCCTTCGACGAGCGCTCGCACTGGCCCTCCAACGGGTCAAGGAGGCGCAGGTCGCCACCCGCTGGTCGTCGGCCGCACCTGCCCGGCGCGCCGAGCGACCCCCTGCCGACCGACCCCGACTGGGCGGGCGGCAGCCTCTACACCGACTGGCGCCAGATCACCGTCGACGCCTCGCCCGAAGCCCTGTGGCGGATCATCGAGGGGATCGGCGGGGAGAACGGCTGGTACTCCTTCCCGCTGGCGTGGGCCGTGCGGGGCTGGCTGGACCGCGAGCACGGCGGCGTCGGGCTGCGCCGGGGCCGCCGGGACGCGGCACGGCTGCGGGTGGGCGACTCGCTGGACTTCTGGCGGGTCGAGGAGATCGAGCCGGGGCGGCTGCTGCGGCTGCGGGCGGAGATGCGGCTGCCCGGCCTCGCCTGGCTGGAGATGCGGGCCGGCCAGGACGCGGAGGGCCGCACGTGCTACCGGCAGCGCGCGCTCTTCCACCCGCACGGGCTGCTCGGCCACGCCTACTGGTGGAGCGTCTCGCCGTTCCACGCCGTCGTCTTCGGCGGCATGGCCCGCAACATCGCCCGGGCCGCGGCGCGGGAGGCGGCGCGGGAAGAGGGCGGGAGCGCGAGAAGTGGGGCGAGCGGCCCTTCTCACGCGGGAGCGGCGCGATGAACACTTCCGGGAAGCCCTCCAGGGTGGCCTCTGTGAAGGCTTCTCTGCACACCTCGGTCGTCTTGTTCACCTCCGACCTGCGGGTGCACGACCATCCGCCGCTGCGCGCCGCACTCGCCGGGGCGGACGCGGTGGTGCCGCTCTTCGTCCTCGACCGGGCCATCGAGGACATCGGCTTCGCCGGGCCGAACCGGAAGGCGTTCCTTGCCGACTGCCTCGCCGACCTCGACCGGCAGGCTGCGCGACTGCGGCGGGCGCCTGGTGGTGCGCGGCGGCGACCTCGTCGAACAGGTGCGCGCCGTCATGGCGGAAGCGGACGCCGCCGACCTCCACCTGGCGGCAGGCGTCAGCCGGTACGCGCACGACCGCGAGCGGCGGCTGTGCGAGGCACTGGCGGCGGACGCCGCCGCCTGCACGTCCACGACGCCGTGATCACCGCCGTCCCGCCCGGCGAGGTGACCCCCGCGGGCTCGGACCACTTCGCCGTCTTCGGCCCGTACTTCCGCCGCTGGTCCGCGTGCGGCCCGCGGGCTGTCCTCGGCGCCCCGCGCGCTGTGCGCGTCCCCCGACCACGTCCGCTCGCATCCGCTCCCCGCGCGCGAGGACCTCACCGGCCTCTCGCCGGGGCTCTCGCGTGGCGGCGAGAGCGAGGGCCGGGCGCGGTGGAACGCCTGGCTGCGGGACGGCATCGACCGGTACGGCGAACGCCACGACGCCCTCGCGGACGACGCCACCTCGAAGCTCTCGCCCCATCTGCACTTCGGCACCCTCTCCCCGGTCGAACTCGTCCACCGCGCCCGCGCCCGGGTGACCCCCGGCGCCGAAGACTTCGTCCGGCAGCTGTGCTGGCGGGACTTCCACCACCAGGTGCTCGCGGCCAGGCCCCGGGCGGCGACGGCCGACTACCGCACCCGCGGCGACCGCTGGCGCTCACCGGAGTCGGCAGGCTCACCGAATTCACCGGATTCAGCAGGCTCGGCGGACTCGGTCGCGGAGGACGTCTGGGCGTGGCAGGAAGGGCGTACGGGATATCCGGTCGTCGACGCCGCCATGCGCCAGCTCCTGCACGAGGGCTGGATGCACAACCGCGGCAGACTGCTCACCGCGAGTTTCCTGACGAAGACCCTGTACGTCGACTGGCGGGTGGGCGCCCGCCACTTCCAGCGCCTGCTGGTCGACGGGGACCTGGCCAACAACCAGCTCAACTGGCAGTGGATGGCCGGAACCGGCACGGACAGCCGCCCCAACCGCGTCCTCAACCCCGTGCTCCAGGGCAAGCGGTACGACCCCGACGGCGCCTACGTACGCCGCTGGGTCCCGGAGCTGCGTGAGGTGCGGGGCGCCGCGGTGCACGAGCCGTGGAAACTGTCGGCCGAGGAGCGGGCGCGCCACGGCTACCCCGAGCCGCTGCTCGAACTGGCCGAAGGGCTGCGGCGGTTCAAGCGGGCCCGAGGGCTCGACTGACCGCCGGCGTCCACGGCCGACGCCTCAGCCGACGTACCGGCGGGCGGACGAGTGCCGCTGCGCCTCTTCCAGGGCCCGTAGCCGCGCCTCCGCCGCCCGGGGCAGCACCCGGCGTTCGCGCACCACCCACGGCAGGGCGGCCGCGGCTTCCGCGAAGGCGCGTACGGACACGAGGTCACGCGGAACCGTCCGGGCCAGGTGCGCGGTCCGGCGCAGGGCGGGCCGCGCCGGACGCCGCAGCCAGGTGAACCACAGGGTGTTGCGGATGCCGTGGGCCCGGCGGAGCGTCGCGTCCCGTACCCGGGAAGGGTGGTGATGGATCGTCAGGTGGTCGGCGTACACCAGCCACCACCCGGCCGCCGCCAGGTCCGCGGCGAGCAGCTCCTCCTCGCCGCCCAGCCACAGCCGGGGGTGGAAACCGCCCGCGGCGCGGAAGGCGTCGGCGCGCAGCACGGTCGCGCGGCGAGGAAGGAGCCGAGGGCGGGCCCGGGGAGCCAACGGGGCCCGGGAACAGGGGAGTTGCGCAGCTCCTCGGTGATCGGGTCCTCGGTGCCCTCCGGCTCGACCAGGATGCGGGCCGTGACGGTGGCGAGCGCGGGGTGGCGGTCGAGGAAGGTCGGCGGCGCGGACAGCGAGCCGGGCGCCCACCAGGAGTCGTCGTCGCTGAACGCCACGTAGGGCGTACGGACCTCGCGTACGGCGAGATTGCGGCCGACCGCCCCGAGGTTGCGGCCGGGGCGCAGCAGCCGCACCGACGGGTGGTGGCGGGCGACGGCGTCCGCCGTGCCGTCGGTGGAGGCGTTGTCGACGACGATCACCTCGTCTTCGGGCAGCTGGGCCAGCCGGCCGAGGGTGCGCAGCAGCTCGGGGCGGCGGTTGTGGGTGATGACGACGACGGTGGTGCGGGGGTCGGTCATGCCGGTGCTCCGTCCAGGGTGCGGGCGGCTCGTTCGAGGTGCGGGGGGGAGGGGGCGGCGGGCGCGCAGCGCGGCCGGCAGCCGTGCGAGCGTCTGGCGCAGGGCCTGGCGGCGGCCGGATCGCGGCGGGCCTCGGCGCCAGCCGGC
>RBWT01000261.1 GCA_004010275.1 Streptomyces huasconensis | reverse complement strand
CGCCGCCCGCCGCTCCCCCGCCGCCCTCTCAGCCCCGCGCGATCCCCGTGAGCGTCCCGCTCAGCGCCACGCACACCACGCCCGCTCCCACGGCCACGCAGACCTCCGCGACACCGAACCCGGATGCCGCGGCGGCGACGGCGGCGCGCCCAGCGGGCCGAGGGAGTCGTGCGTGGTCCAGAACGCCGCGGTGACCCGGCCCAGCAGGTGGCTGGGGGTCACTTCCTGGCGCAGGGACATCGAGCAGATGCCCGCGACACCGGTGGCGAGCAGCACGCCGCCGCGAGCGCGCCGATGACCGGTACGTTCTCGGTCAGCCCGAAGCAGGCGACGGCCACCCCGCCCAGCGCGGTGGCGCCGATCCAACTGGGCCCGAAGCCGAGCCTCTTGCGGACCCTGGTGACCATGGACGCCGCGAGGACGGTGCCGATCGTCCCCGCGCTCAGCACATAGCCCACGGTGTCGTCCCCGTGGCCGAGGTCCTCCTTCACGCGGAAGATGATGACGTCGGTCATGCCGTGCGTGAGGAAGATGAACAGGGACAGCAGAATGGTCAGCGGCCGCAGGACGGGGTGCGCCCACAGAAAGCGGATGCCCGCGAAGAACTCGCCCCGCACACCGCCGCGTCCGGCTTCCCCGCCCTCCCCCCGCTCCTCGGCGGGCGGTGCCGGTGTCGGCCGCAGCTTGACCAGCAGCAGCCCCACGGCGGAGAGGGCGAACGTCGCGGCGTCGACCCCGATGGCGGCGACCGGTCCGGACGCGGCGGTCACGAAACCCGCGAGCGTCGGTCCGCCGACCGCCGCGACGGCGTACGACCCGAAGAGATGGGCGTTGGCCCTGGTGATCTGGTCGGGCTCGACGATCGCGGGCACCACGGTCACGTACGCCACCCGGAAGAGCATCGCGAAGCCTCCGGCGAGCGGAACGACCGTGTAGATCAGCCACATGGGCTGCGCGAAGAGCCAGACCAGCGGGATCGTCGCGTACAGCAGACACCGCGCGACATCGGTGACCATGAGGAGCCGGCGCCGGTCCACGCGGTCGGCGACGACCCCCGCGAAGATCCCGGTGACGATGGAGGAGACACCCGTCAGGCCGGTGACCAGGCCCATCTGCACGATCGAGCCGGTGCTGTGCAGCACGAGCAGCGGAATCGCGACGAACGAGAAGGAGTCCCCGAGGGCGGAGAGGGTCTGGGTGACAAGGAAAGCCCGGTAGTTGGGGTTGGCCCAGAGGGTGGCCTTCGGGCTGTCGCGGCCGGTCATCACCCCGCGGCCCCGGCACGTTCGGCAGCCAGTGCGGCCAGCGCCTCGGTGACCGCCGTGCGGCCCGCCGCGCGGAACACCCCTGGGTGGGCGTCGACTTCGTGCACCCACGCGCGGTGCACCCGCACGACACGGTCCTGCCCCGCGAGCCCTTCGCGCACGCCCTCCTCCAGCGCCTCGGCGAGATCGGCGGGCAGGGCGTCGCCGCCGAGAAGGTTGGTGAAGGCGTACGTCCCGTCGCGCGCTCGACGTCGAGCGTGACGCGGGCCAGCGCCGCAGCTCGTCTGGCTTCCGGCGGTGGCGGTCCGCCGGACCGGGAGGACGGCCCGCGCCGACTCCATGGCGCGGGCGGCGAGTTCGTACTGCGTACGCCAGTCGGTGTCGGAGAAGCTGAGGACGATCCGGTCGGCCCCCGCCCGCGCGAACTCCACGAGCTTCTCGGCGGCCCGCTCCGGTGTGCCCTCGACGAGCGTTGCAGCGGCGCGCTCGGCGTCGATGCCGTAGCGGTGCGCCACTGCGTCGACCGGGCCCGCGCGGCGTTCCCCGGTGCCGGTGGCATCGAGGGTGGCCGGGACGGCGACGCTCACCCCGGGGGTGGTGTCGCGGCTCTCGGCGGCCAGTGCGCAGCGCGGGATCATCCGTGCGAGATACGCCGGAGAGGCGAGGTTCGGGAACCAGCCGCCGTGCCGGACCGCGCGCCGCAGGTCGGCCGCGGACTCGCCGCCGATCAAGAAGGGCGGCCAGCCCACGCGGGGCCGAAGGCTCAGTTCTGTGTCACCGACCCGCGTCGGGTACCCCACCAGCAGGCTCCGCAGCTGCTCCAGCGCCCGGTCGGTCCGCTCGTCCCGCTCTTCGTACGGGACACCGGCCGCCGCCCACGCGGGCGTGTCCGCCAGTCCGCCGCGCCACTGCGCCCAGGCGCTGCCGCCCGTGTCGACGCCCAGCAACAGCCGCCCCCGGGAGAGGTATTGGAGGCTCGCGAGCTGCTGCGCGAGGGAGGCGACCTGGTGGACGGGGAGGGTGAGGACGCCGTGGCCGACCCTGATGCGGGTGGTCACCGCGGCGGCCGTGGCGAGGGTGACGGTGGCGTCCAGCATCGGGGCGCGTCCCGTCAGGTGGCCGCTCGCCCACACGGACTCGAACCCCAGCTCCTCGGCCCGGCGCGCGGCCGCGGCGAACTCGGCGGCCTGCCCCTCCCCGTCCGCGTGCAGCATGGGCAGGAACACCCCGACGTCGACAGCCACCGCCGCCCCACTCTCCCCCTGCGTCCCCGAGCTGCCCGCGGGGTGTCCGCGGGCCCGGAGATCACGCTAGTCCAGGGGCGCCGGCCAGGGCGAGGCGGTTATCCGGTGCCGGCGGTGTTCAGGCCGTCGGCTTCCAGTCGCCGAACCAGTCCGCCCTCTCCTGGGCGGCGGCCTGGGCGTCCGTCAGATGCGGGCGGTCACCGCCGGCGGGTCCGGCGCCCGGGCCCTTGTTCTTGTACTCGGCGAACCTGTCGTCCTTCCAGGAGAAGCCGCCCATGTCGGTCCACGGAGCCGTCTTCACGGCCGCGCCGAGGGTGGTGTCGCGGACGGTGGTCTGCGGGTCGAGGCTCGCGTCGCCGCCCGCGTGCCAGGGGCGGCCGAGGTGGAAACTGCGGGCGGAGACGTCGCCGTCGACGGTCGAGCGGGTGATGAGGAAGCCCTTGCGTCCGGCCGGGGTGCTGGGCGCGGTCACGTATCCGGCCGAGGTGCCGTTCCAGCGCTTCTTCAGGGTGAGGACGGACCTGTCGATCACCGCGGTGGCGCGGCCGAAGACGAAGTCGGTGTTGCCGATCACATAGGAGTCGGTGAGAAGGACCCGGCCCGTCCTGTCCTTGGCGGCCGTGTCCAGGAGCAGTGTGTCCTGGTCGCCGCTGATGATGAGATCGTCCAGGCGGACCCGGTCGGCGGCGGTGCGCAGCGCCACGGCCTGATGGCCGTCGATCTGCTGGTTCCTCGCCTCGTCGAAGTCGTTGGAGAAGGTGAGGTTGCGGGCCTGGAAGTCGTCCGCCTCCACGGCGACGGTCGCGCTGCCACCGGTGCCGTACGTCCCTGAGCCGTCCGGCTTTGTCATCCCCGCGGCGTGGCCCTCGACGATGACGGTGTCCTTGCGGCTGCGGCCCGTGCCCTCGAACGTGACGTGGGGCTTGTTCGCCGGGACCTTGACCGTCTCGCGGTAGGTGCCGGGGGCGATGCGGATCACCACGCGCGCGGTGTTGCCCGCCGGGACGGCGTCGACGGCCTTCTGCACGCTGGTGAACCGTCCGCTGCCGTCCTTCGCCACCGTGAGGGTGGTGCTCGCAGCGGCCGGGGAAGCGGTGGTCGTCCCGATCGAAACGCGCGGCCCGGCACCGGACTTGAGGAGCGCGGGGACGTCGGCGGCCTTGTCGGGCGTGTACTTGTAGTACGCCTTCGGGTCGAACGCCGTGCCGCCGCTCTCGTTGCGGCCGCTGGTGCGGGAGAAGACGTTGCCGCGCTGCACGAGGGAGGCGGTGGCGTCCTTGATGACGGGGTCGCGCATCCCCTCGAAGTAGCTGTGTTCCAGGACCATCTTCGTCCTGCCGCGCGCGTAGTTGCCGTAGGACGAGGTGATGTCCGTGCCCGGGGCGTCCTGGAGGTAGTTGTTGTAGAGGTGGGCGTGGGCGACGTTGTCGGTCGACGGGTTGCGCTGTTCCGTCTCCCGGAACCAATTGTGATGGATCGTCAGGTCAGCCGTGGCGTTCTCGGTCCAGCCGATGCCGAAGGTCTTGTTGTTGTCACTGAGCTTGTTCCAGGACACGGTCACATAGGTGGTGTCCTTGCGGCTGTCGATCAGGCCGTCGGCCATGTGCCGCAGGTCGTTGTGGTCGATCCAGACGTGGTGCGCGCCGTCCATCTGGACGCGTCCCAGTCATGTTCCTTGTCGTTCCAGACGCCGTGGTACGAGTCCCGGATCGTGAGGTTCCGGATGATCACGTTGTGCACGCCCCGGCCGAGGAAGAACCCGCCGCCGACGATCTGCCCCGAGGTGCCCGCGCCCACGATCGTCTTGTCGGAGGCGACCTTGATCTCCTTGCCCTTGGGGTCCATCGAGATCGTCGCGGCCACGACGATGACGTACGGCTCCGGGGCGGTCGCATACTTCTCCAGGTCGGCGAGGGTCCGTACGGTGACCGTCCTGCCGTCCCGCCCGCCGTACGTCCCCTTCTGGCCGAGCGCGTGCACCGAGGCGAAGCCGTCGGCGGTGTCCTTGGCCCAGGACGGCGCGGCGGCGGCGGCCCACGCTGCGCGTCCTCGCCGAACACCCCGAAGGCCGTGCCGTAGGCCAGGGTGCCCGCGGCGGCCAGCGCGAGCGGGACGCTGCCGACAGGGCCGTCTTCTTTCTGCGGTGCCGCGCCTTGCCGTGGCCGAGCAGCTCACTCATGCGTTGTTCCCATCTGTACATACGTGGGGGGAGCCCGCGGAGGGCGGGCCGCTGAGCAGTTGCCGCGCGGCCGGGAAAGGTTGCCGCCTTCCCCGAGACGGCTCGGCGGCCCGGCAGCTCGGCGGCTCGCCAGGAAGCAGCCGTCGCGCCCCGATAGCATGCTGGGGACGCCCAGAAGTTCCCTGTTCCGGAAATTTCTTCCGCGAGACGTAGAGAACGCGCCGCCCGCTCCGACGTCCCCTGTGAGAGTCGCCCACGAGGGGTGACGGCGCAGTCGAGGAGCGAAGTCATGAAGTATCTGGTGATGGTCCAGGGCTCACAGGCCGACTACGACGCGATGACGGGCAAGCCCTCCGAGAACAGCCCGGCCTGGAGCGAGCAGGACCTCCAGGCGATGTTCGCCTTCATGAACGAGATCAACAACGACCTCGCCGAATCCGGGGAGCTGATCGACGCCCAGGGCCTGACGGAGCCCGCGCAGGCCCGCTTCGTCAGCGCGGGCAAGGACGGCCGCCCGGTGATCACGGACGGCCCCTACGGCGAGACGAAGGAGGTCCTCGCCGGTTACTGGCTGGTCGACTGCGAGAGCCTGGAGCGGGTCACTGAGATCGCCGCGCGCGTCACGCAGTGCCCCGGCCCGGAGGGATCGGTCGAGCCGCCCGTCGTGATCCGGCCCGTGCAGGAAGCGGGAGGCGAATGCTGAGAGGTACGGCCCCGGGTGCCGGGACCGAGGACCTGCTGCGCCGGCACGCGCCGCAGGTCCTCGGCGCGCTCGTACGCCGGTACGGACACTTCGACGGCCGAGGACGCCGTGCAGGAGGCGCTGCGCGCGGCGCTCAGTGGCCGGAGCAGGGGGTCCCGGACAACCCGCGCGGCTGGCTGATCAGGGTGGCCTCGCGCCGCCTGACGGACCAGCTGCGCGCGGACCAGGCGCGGCGGCGGCGCGAGGAGGACGCCGCGCTGCTCACGCCCCGTGACGCGTTCACCGCTCCCCCGCCGGGCGAGAGCCGCGCCCCGTCGGACGACGACACGCTCACCCTGCTGTTCCTGTGCTGCCACCCGGCGCTGCCCCCCGGGCCGGTCAGGTCGCCCTCCACGCTGCGCGCCGTCGGCGGTCTGACCACGGCCGAGATAGCCCGCGCGCACCTGGTGCCGGAGGCGACCATGGGCCAGCGGATCAGCCGGGCGAAGGCGAGGCTCAACGGGGCGCCGTTCCGGCAGCCGGGGCCCGAGGACCGTGACGCGCGGCTCGCGGCGGTCCTCCAGGTGCTGTACCTGATCTTCAACGAGGGCTATACGGCGACCTCGGGTGAGGCCCTGCACCGCGCGGACCTCGCGCGGGAGGCGATCCGGCTGACGCGTTCCGTGCGCCTGCTGCTGCCCCGAGACGGCGGGGTGACGGGCCTGCTGGCGCTGATGCTGCTCACCGAGGCGCGCAGCGCGGCCAGGACCGGGCGGCACGGCGAGCTGATCCCGCTCGACGAGCAGGACCGCGCCCTGTGGGACCGCCAAGCGATCGCCGAGGCCACCGCGCTCGTCGAGGAGGCGCTCCGCCAGGGCCCGGCAGGCCCCTACCAGTTGCAGGCGGCGATCGGCGGCGCCTCCACGACGAGGCGCGGAGCGCCGATGCCACCGACTGGCCGCAGATCCTCGCCCTGTACGACGTTCTCGTGGGCCGCGCTCCGGAGCCGATGGCCGAGCTCGGGCGGGTCGTGGCGTACGCGATGGTGCATGGGCCGCAGGCCGGGCTGGGCGAACTGTCGGCTCTGGAGGGCCGGTTGCGGGGGCACTATCGCCTCGACGCCGTACGGGCGCATCTGCTGGAGCGGGCGGGAGACACCCAAGGGGCCCTCGCCGCCTACCGGTTGGCCGCCAAGGGCACCTTGAGCCGCCCCGAGGCCCGCTACCTTCAGATGCGCGCGGCTCGGCTGCTGCCCTGAACGGAGAGCGGGCAGATGACACCACAGGGCCACTCACCGCACGCCACCAAGGGCACCCTTAGCCACCCAGAAGCCCCCCTCAGACGCGCGTCGCCCGGCTGCTGCCCTGAGCCGGGGGCGGGGCGAGCGGCGCGCAGTGCTCGGCCACCGTGTCGGCGAAGGCGCGGGCCGGCGGGCTGAGCGCGTCCCAGCGGCGCACCGCCCAGCCGACCGACAGCGGCGGCAGCGCCGGGATCGGCACCATCCGGAGACCGGCGGGAGCGTCGCCGCGCCCCGTCGGCAGCGCGGGGACGACGGCGTGGCCGAGGCCCAGCACCGCGAGGAGCACGGCAAGTGTCCCAGTCCGCGACGCTGGTCCCGGTGGGCAGTGTCACCCCCAGCTCTCCGAGGTGGGCGTCGAGGAGGGCGCGGGAGGTCGAGTTCGCCGGTGGCGTGATGACCGGCCCGGCGGCGAGTTCCGCGGGCTCGACGCGGGGCCGGTCGGCGAGCGGGTCGTCGGCGCGGACGGCGAGGACCCAGGGCAGGGCGAGGACGGTCCGCTGCTCGATGCCCCGCACGGGCTCCCCGAGGGTGATCCAGGCGAGGTCGAGGTCGTTGGCGGCGAGAGCGTCGAAGCAGCCGCTGCTGGAGGCCACGGTCTGGAACTCCAGGCTGACGCGCGGACAGCGTTTGCGGAAGCCGACGACAGCCTCGGCCATGAAGTGCCGCACGGTGGTGGCGCCCGTGGTGATCCGCACGGTGCCGGCTTCCCCGCGCGCCTGCTCCCGCAGCCGCCGTACCGCGAGGTCGATGCCGCCGATGCCGTCGGCCGCGGCGGCGTGCAGGACGCGCCCGGCCTGGGTGGGCACGACACCGCGCGCGTGCCGCTCCAGGAGGCTCACGCCGAACTCCTTCTCCAGGCGTTTGACGTGCTGGCTCACGGCCGACTGCGTACAGGTGAGGTCGCGGGCCACCGCGCTGAGGCTGCCGCGCGGCACACGGCCACGAAGACACGGAGATCGTCCAGGGTCACAAGGGGTGAAGCTACCGTTCAGGGTGAGGGTGAAGCCATTCCTTGGAGAGCTGCAAGGAAACCCGAGGATTGACTTGGATTTTGCCCGTACCCCAAGATCGTTGTCGACCCGGGCGGCGACCCGTGACGGGCGCCGACCCGGGGGCTTCGGAGGCCGTCGGACGACCGGACCCCGCCGGGCGGGCCACGATTGTGCGGGCCGCGACCGTACGGGAAGGTCCGTTCGGGAAGGACCTGGACCGTCTGGGAATGGGAAGGGTGACGCGTGGAAGCGCTCGAAATGGCGGCCGTCGGACTCGCCGGTGTCGCGGCCGGCGGGCTGAACGCGGTGGTGGGGTCCGGCACCCTCATCACCTTCCCCACCCTGCTGGCCTTCGGCTTTCCGCCGGTGCTCGCCAACGTGTCGAACAACCTCGGCCTGGTGCCGGGCACACTGAGCGCCGCGTACGGCTACCGCAGGGAGATGAAGGGGCAGGGCAGGCGCCTCGTGCGGTTCGGCACGGCCTCTCTCATCGGCGGCCTCATCGGCGCGCTGCTCCTCCTGAAGCTGCCCGCCGACGCCTTCCAGGCGGTGGTGCCGGTGCTGATCCTGACCGCGTGCGCCCTGGTGCTGCTCCAGCCCCGGCTGAGCCGGCGGCTCAAGCGGCGCGGGGAGCGGGGCAAGCGGGACGGCGGTGTGCCGATGTGGTGCGGCGTCCTCGCCACCGGGGTGTACGGCGGCTACTTCGGCGCGGCCCAAGGGGTCCTGCTCATGGGCCTGTTCGGCGCCTTCCTCCTGGACGACCTGCAACGGCTGAACGCCGCCAAGAACGTCCTCGCCTCGCTCGTGAACGGGGTCGCGGCCGTCGTGTTCATCGCCGTCGCCGACGTCGACTGGCCGGCGGCCGGGCTGATCGCCGCCGGCTCCACGGTCGGCGGACTCGTGGGCGCGCGGTACGGCCGCCGCCTGCCGCCGGTGGCCATGCGCGGCTTCATCGTCGTCGTGGGCGTCACGGCGTCGGTGGCCATGATCGCGAAGGCGCGACGCGGCGCACACCTTGCCCCCGCTCCCCTACTTCTCCCCG
>RBWT01000260.1 GCA_004010275.1 Streptomyces huasconensis | reverse complement strand
AGCCGCCCATGCCGCCGAAGAAGCCGGTGACGATGTTGGCGATGCCCTGGCCGATGGACTCGCGGGTCTTGGAGGAGTGGGTGTCGGTGATGTCGTCGACCAGTTTGGCCGTCATCAGCGACTCCATCAGGCCGACCAGCGCCATCGCGAACGCGTAGGGGGCGATGGTGGTGAGGGTGTCGAGCGAGAAGGGCACGTCGGGCAGGCCGGGCACGGGCAGGGAGGACGGCAGCTCCCCCTTGTCGCCCACGGTCGGCACGGCGATGCCTGCCGCGACCGTGATGACCGTAAGGATGACGATCGAGACCAGCGGGGCCGGGATCACCTTGGTGACCCTCGGGAAGAACACCATGAGCGCGAGGCCGCCGATGATCAGCGGGTAGACGGCCCAGGGCACATCGTGCATCTCGGGGACCTGCGCGATGAAGATGAGGATGGCCAGGGCGTTGACGAAGCCGACCATCACGCTGCGCGGCACGAACCGCATCAGCTTGGCGACGCCGAGGGCGCCGAGGGCGATCTGGATGACCCCGGCCAGGATGACGGCGGCGATCAGGTAACCGAGGCCGTGCTCGCGGTTGAGCGGGGCGATGACCAGGGCGACGGCACCGGTCGCGGCGGAGATCATCGCGCGGCGTCCACCGACGATCGAGATGGTCACGGCCATGGTGAAGGACGCGAACAGACCGATCGCCGGGTCGACTCCGGCGATGATCGAGAACGAGATCGCCTCGGGGATCAGCGCGAGGGCGACGACGAGTCCGGCCAGGACCTCGGTGCGCCACACCTTCGGGTCGGACAGCCAGTCGGGACTTGAGGCCGCGCAGGCGCGCGGCCGGGGACGGCGTGGACGTGGACGGGGTGGACGTGGTCGGCGTGGGCAAGGAGAGTTACCTGTCGTGCTCGGGCACGCCTGGCATCACCGTGGACGTGCGGGGACATGCGGGGAGATGCGGGAGGCCGGGGAGGCCGGCCGCGGAGCCGCGTTGCGGCGGGCCGAGGACCAGGAGCCGGGGGCGCGCACCGGGCGGCCGCGCGGCTGCTCAGGGGCGAAGCGTCACGGCGGGCAGACAGCGGCGCCGGGCTGCAAGGGCGTGCGCACGCTGTCTCCTATGGCCGGGGGGGGCGTTCGTCGACCCCAAGGGACTTCTCACCCTACCCGGCGAGGCCTGTCGGCACCCGAGCGGAACGTACGGGGCCGGCAAAACGTCGCTGCCGCAATGACATGCGAACGGAATCGCCCCGCATGCTCCACATCACCTGCACACAAGCCTTGGCCAACAGTTGATGACTGTACCAGTTCCCAGTTCAGGGACGCTTATTACTCATTCTTTGGCAAGAATTTGCTCTGTCATCTGTCCGTAATGCAATGGCAAAGTGAGAGTCACACCGGCCGTCCAGGCTGTGTTGCACCGGAGTGACGAGCAACCACTGTGACCCAGTGGCTCGTTCGACCCCGTTCTCACCATCGACCCGACCACACCGCGTCCCGGCGCCGCCGGAGAGACGCAGGAGGCAGGCCACCATGAAGTCCCTGATCGACAACGCCCGTTCCTTCGCCGCGACGCACGTCGCGGACCCCCGGAACGCCGCGGCCTTCGAGGCCCTCGGCGCCGGGCAGTCCCCCGAAGCCCTGTTCGTCACGTGCTCCGACTCGCGCGTCGTGCCGGCTCTCATCACCGGAGCGCGCCCCGGCGAACTCTTCGAACTCCGTACGGCGGGCAATGTAGTACCGCCCTACCCCTCCGCCGGTCTCCCCGACCGCGCCGGCCACCCCATGAGCGAGGCGGCCACCATCGAGTACGCGGTGTGCGTGCTCGGAGTCCGCGACATCGTCGTCTGCGGGCACTCGCACTGCGGCGCGGTGGGCGCCCTGGTGCGCGGCGAAGACCTGTCGGCCGTCCCGGCCGTGCGTGACTGGCTGGAGCACTCCGTCGCCCCCGACGACGCCCTGCGCTCCCTCACCCCGACCTCACCCGACGTGGCGGAGGCCGTCCAGACACACGTCCTGTCGCAGGTGGAGAGGTTGCGCGCCTACCCGTGCGTGAGCGAGCGCGTCGCCGACGGTTCGCTCACCCTGCACGCCTGGTACTACGAGGTGCACACCGGCATCGTCTCCGCCCACCGCCAGTCGTCCGACGGCCGCTCGGCGTTCGGCCCGCTGTGAGTTCCGCAGCGCCCCTCCGCCCCGCCCGCTCCCACGACAGGACTCCCCACCCTCATGTCCTCCACGAAGTCTTTCCTCTCGCTCTACCGCCCGCTGCGTGAGCCAGGCGTCCTGCGCCAGGACATCCTCGCCTCGCTCGTCGTCTTCCTCGTGGCCGTGCCGTTGTGCGTCGGTGTGGCCGTGGCATCCGGTGTCCCCGCCGAACTCGGCCTGGTCACCGGCATCGTCGGCGGCCTCGTCGTCGGCTTCCTGCCGGGCAGCGCCCTCCAGGTGAGCGGGCCCGCCGCCGGCCTGACCGTGCTCGTCTTCGAGGCGGTCCAGGAGTTCGGGCTCGGCATGCTCGGCGCCATCGTGCTGCTCACCGGCGCGCTCCAGATCACCCTCGGCCTGCTGCGCTGCGGCCGGTGGTTCCGCGCGATCTCCGTATCCGTCGTCCAGGGCATGCTGGCGGGCATCGGACTCGTGCTGATCCTCGGTCAGCTCTACACCATGGCCGAGGTGGCGCAGCCCCGCTCCGGGATCGACAAGATAGCCGGGCTGCCCGGGCTCGTCTCCGACATCCTGGGCAGCACCACGTCCCTGACCGCCGCCGCCGTCGGCCTCGGCACGATCGCCGTCCTCGTGCTGTGGCCGAAGGTGCCCGCGGCCGCGAAGCTGGTCCCCGCCCCGCTGGCCGCCGTCGCGCTGGCCACCGCCGCCGTCGCCGGGCTGAGCCTGGAGCATGGCGACCGTGACGGTACGCGGCCTCGTCGACGCCGTTCAGCCGCCAGGTCTCGGGGACTTGGCGGACCTCGGCAGTGTCGCCGTGCTCGGCACCGTGCTGGCGTTCACCCTGATCGCCTCCGCCGAGTCGCTGTTCAGCGCGGCGGCGGTGGACCGTATGCATGACGGTCCCCGTACGCAGTACGACAAGGAGCTCGTCGCCCAGGGCGTCGGCAACACGCTGTGCGGCGTGCTCGGCGCCCTGCCGATGACCGCGGTCATCGTCCGCAGCTCCGCCAACGTGCAGGCCGGTGCCCGCACCCCGCTCTCCCGCATCCTGCACGGCGCGTGGCTGCTGCTGTTCGCCGTACTGCTGCCCGCCGCGCTCGGCATCATCCCGCTGGCGGCCCTCGCCGGTGTCCTGGTGCACGCGGGCTTCAAGCTGATACCCGTCAAGGAGATCGTCCCGCTCGCCCGGGCGCACCGCGGCGAGGCCATCGTCCTGGCCACCACGGCGATCGCCATCCTGGTCACGAACATGTTCGAGGGCGTGGTGCTCGGCCTGGTCCTCGCGGTGGCCAAGTCCGCCTGGGACACCTCCCACGTCCAGGTGGACCAGCGGGAGCTGCCCGACGGCCGGCTGATCGTGACCCTGACCGGGAACGCCACGTTCCTGAGGCTGCCGCGCATCCTGGAGACCCTGGAGGCCATGCCCAAGGACCGGCCCATCGAGCTGGACGTGACCGTGGTGCGCCACCTGGACCACGCGTGCCGTACGACGCTGGAGAACTGGGCGCTGCGGCACAACGACAGCGGCACGGAGGCGGTCCGGGTGAGGATGCGTCCGGTGGCCGCCGACGCCGATGCCGATGTCGACGCCGAGGCCTCCGCGCTGACGGGCGAACGCGCGTGCGGGTCCGACTCCGGGCCCGAGCACAAGCCCGCCGAGGCCCGCGCCCGGAGCTGAACGCCAGTTGTCCCCGCACGACGTCCTGTCTCGCCGTGCGGGGATGCGGTGCTGTGCTCAACAGCCCGCTTTTCTCCCTCTCAAGTAGCGATCATCTATGGAGGTTTCACCATGGAGCAGCTCATCAAGCGCATGACGGAAGAGTCCGTGTGGCAGAAGTGGGTCGCCGCCAACTCGGCCTCGGGCGGTGCCACGCAGTCCGCGAAGAACGGCTGCATCAGCGCGACGCCGAAGAGCGGGTGCATCAGCGTCACCGGCAAGACCGGCTGCATCTCCTGACCCGCTGACCCGCTGAACCCCGCGGGGCCGCCGCCACGGCCGTCCACGCCGTGGCGGCGGCCCCGCCTCTTGCCCTTCTGGCCCCCATCCCGCCCCGCCCCCGGAGCCGCCTTGAACCCCGTGCCGAGCGCCGACGTCCTGGACCACATCCGCGACATCCCCCTCTACCGCGCGTCCCTCGACCGCGGAGACTTCCCGATCCTGGAGAAGCCGGAGATCGCCCGGGGCTTCCCCGACAACTGGATGACCCCCGAACTGGCGCGTGCCCTGGAGACGGGCGAGGCGGAGTTCGTGCTGTCCACCGGGACCAACCACGCCCGCATGCAGCTCATCCGGCCGCCGTACTTCCTGCTCCGTTCCTACTACCGTCTGTGGAGCGAGCACCCCGACCTCGGCCCGCTGTGGCACGACGGCGCCCGGCGGATCTCGCTGACCACCGTCCTGGCCACCGAGCACGTCGCCCGCGTCAACTCCCGTAAGCCCGGCGCGACTCCGGGAGAGCGCTGGCTGGACGACCGGACGCTCTACCTCAACCGCCGCCTGGACCCCGCCGAGTGGGAGCGCGCGGAGGTCGAGCGGATGCTCGCGGAGATCCGTGAGGTCAGCGCCGCGCACCCGCGGGGCTCGTACCTCCTGGACTGTTCCGGCTACCACCTCGCCCATCTGGTCGGCAAGGTCACCGAGTGGGACCTGTGGGACGCGTTCCCGCGGCCCTCCGGGATCATCCACGCCTATGAGTACACGCCGGCGAACGTCCGCGCCCGCCTGCGCGACCGCTTCGGCTGCCCCGTCGTCGACCTCTTCGGCAGCACGGAGCTGGGCTACCTCTTCTACAGCGACGCGCAGGGCGCCTACCGCCCCTATCTGCACGACATGAGCGTGGAGCTGATCCCGGTGGCACCGGGCAGCGGCATCCACAGCCTCATCGTCACCAGCGTCCGCAACCCGTACATGCCGCTGGTCCGCTACCGCTCCGGTGACTGTGTCCGCACCCACGACGGAAGCGACGACCCGCAGCGGATCGCCTCCTTCTGCGGCCGCGAGAAGGAGTTGCTCGCCACGCCCGACGGCCCTGTCGCCCAGGCCGACCTGGACGCCCGTATCGCGGCCGTGAGCCCCGAGGTCTTCCTCCACCAGCTCCATCTGCTCGGTGACGACCGCTGCCGGCTGTGGTTCACGACGTTCGACGGGGCGCCGCTCACCTCCGCCCAGGAGGCCGAACTGTCGGCCGCCGTCAGCGCGTTGACAGGCCGCGCCGCCGCGGTCGAGCACCGCACGCACATCCCGATCGGCCGCTCCGGCAAGTACGCGTGGCTCACCACCGCGGACCCGGCCTGACTCTCCACCGCAGCCCTGCCCGAAACCGCAGCCCTGCCCGAACTCACGCCCGACAGGACTCCGCCATGCATCCCACCACGACGCCCCCGTCCCCCGCCCTCTCCCCCGAGGCGGCCCCGACCGCTCCGGAGCTGCTCGGTGAGGCCCTGCACGACGAGGTGGTCCGGCACTTCACCGCGAAGCCCGGCGCCCCGGACGCCACCCACGTGACGTACCAGGTCCGCGAGTGCCTCCGCTACCTCTACCTGATCTCCCGGCACCCCGACCGGCTCGGAGGTCTCTTCCTCCCGGTCGAGCAGGACATCGACGAGATCTGGCACTACCTCATACTCCAGACCCGCGAGTACCGCGAGCTGTGCGAACAGCGGCTACCCGGCGGCCACTTCATCCACCACCGAAGCATCGCGTACGACGCCTACCAGTCGGCGCCGGGCCGCGAGAGGGCCGCCGAGGAGGCACTGCGGTGGATTCCCCTGTACACCGCGGCGTTCGGCCCGTTCGACGAGCACGCCCTGCCCCACTGGACGGTCGTACGCTTCCTGCACGACGAACTGGGCCTGTCCCTGGCGGAGATAGCCGCCCTGGAGGGCTGACCTCGCCCCCGCGCGGCCGCCAAGCGCCCCGGGCTTCTCCCGCCGTTCGGAGCACCGGAAAACGTACTGTACGATTTCTCTTGAGCTCGCCACCGGGAAGCCGGTGACAGGCCCGGCGTTGGTGGTCCAAGGAAAGGCGCCCCACTTCCTGTGGGGAGATGCAGGTGCAAGGCCTGCCCAGCGCTCGCGACAGACCCCGGTCTCCGTCATGGAGGCCGGGGTCTTCTTGTTTCCTTGCGGCCTATCGCTTGCGGGCGCAGTCCTGGGTGTCGAGGAGTACCCATGTCCCGTTCTTCTCGATGTGCTCCGCGATGGTGAAGTGGTCCTCGTCGATACGGGTGATGTCGCTTTTGATGACCGCGTGCTGTTGCAGCTCGCCGAGGACGAAAGACCCGGTCAGGACGAAATGGCCGTCCTGCCATCCGGGGGACGTCGAGGTGCCCTGTATGCCGGCGTCGTCGAAGTAGTAGGAGACGAACGCGGAATCGACCCGGTCCCAGCCGAGCACCCAGCTGCCCCGGATTCTCTCCTTCTTCCGGGGCCGGACGTGGGTCAGGTCCAGCTGGTAGTAGTGGCCGCCCAGGATGGGGCGGACGCGAGCCGTGCGGACCGCTCCGGTACGGAACAGGCAGCGCAGCGACCCGAGCAGGAAGTCCAGGTCATGCATGCGCTCCGAGGGCGGCGGTCCGCCCGCCGGCGCGGGCCTGGCCACCGCACCGAAGGGCGCGCTCCTGTTCCACCCGGTGGAGCCGGTCCGCCGCCGCGCCGGGGAAAAGCCACGCGCCGCGAGGAGACCCCTGTTCTCAGCAGTCATCATTTCCGCCCATCCAGAAGTCGACCGGAAGGTGCATCCGTACGCAGGTGGCACGTCGGAAAAGGATCACTGACCCGTGGCCGATCTCAGCGCTCTTCGATCAGGAAAGGGCCATTTGCTGCAGCGGTTCTCCCCTAAAGGCGTCCGGCGCCCTCGCGTGGCGCGGCGGCGGCAGGGCGCCCCTTGATGCTGGCATCGCGACGACGGGGGCCATAAGGCCGCTTTCAGGCCATACCGGGGTGAAGGGTGTTCGCGTGCGCCCCCCCGACATCATTTGTTCACGCCCCGCATTAATCGCGGACGCGTTACCTGGCGGTAAGTCTTCATGCGGGACCCCCACGCTCTGCACGTCCTCATCCCTCAACTCCCCCACCCCGAGGAGTCCTTACGTGGTCACGTCCCGCACCGCACGGTCGATGACGCTCGCGCTCGCCACAGCTGTCGTGGCGCTCACCGCGCCCGCCCTCCCCTTCCAGGCCTCGGCCGCCCCGAGCGGTTCGCGCGCCGCACTGCCGCCGTCACCGCGCTCGCCGACACCCCGGCCCTGCACGACGACGAGGCGGGCGGTGACGCCGACGCGGACGACCCGGCCATCTGGCGCGACGCCGCCGACCCGGAGCGCAGCCTGGTCGTCGCCACCGCCAAACAGGGCGGCCTGCGCGTCTACGACCTGGCCGCCCGCGAGGTGCAGTCCGTGCCCGCGCCCGCCGCCCCGGGCCCCGGCCACGCGCCCGGCCGCTTCAACAACGTCGACCTGGTGCACGGCCTGCGCCTGTCCTCGGGCCGCGCCGACCTCGCCGTGACCAGCGACCGCGGTGGCGACCGCCTCCGCTTCTACCGCATCGACGGGAGCCGCGCGGGCCGTCCCCTCACCGACGTCACGGACCCCGCCATGCCGCCCGTCTTCTCCTCCTCCCAGGACGAGATCGACGAGCAGCGCACCGCGTACGGCCTCGCCACCTGGACCGACAAGGCCACCGGCCGCTCCTACGCCCTGGTGAGCCGCCGGGAGCGGACGACCGTCGCCCTGCTCGAAATCGTGCCCGGCGCGGGCGGCAAGGTCGGCTACCGCAAGGTCCGCAGCGTGGATCTGCCCGCCGACTTCCGCCTGCCGAACGGCACTTCGTGGTCGCCCTGCGGTGAGCCGGGCGAACTCCCGCAGGTCGAGGGCATGGTGGTCGACCCGGCGAACGGCATGCTGTACGCGGGCCAGGAGGACGTCGGCATCTGGCGGATGCGCGCCGACCTGACCGGCACGCCGAAGCTGGTGGACAAGGTCCGCGAGTACGGCGTTCCCGGCACCTACGACGACGAGACCGAGGAGTGCGTCGCGGGCGCCGACCCCGGCTACGGCGGGACCCGCCTGACCGCCGATGTCGAGGGGCTGACGCTGCTCACGGAGGCGGACGGCGACGGTCACCTCCTTGCCTCCAGCCAGGGTGACGACACCTTCGCCGCGTATGACCGCGAGCTGTCCGACGACAACGAGTACGAGGGCGGGTTCCGGGTCAGCGCGGCGTCCGCCGCCCTCGATGGCTCGGAGGAGTGCGATGGCGCCGCCGCGTTGGCTGCGCCGCTGGGCCGTGCGTATCCGCGTGGGTTGCTGGTCGTGCAGGACGGTCATGACGCCCCCGGGGAGGGGGAGCGGCCCTCCACCAACTTCAAGTTCGTGGATCTGGGTGAGGTGAGGGAGGCCGTCGACGACTGACGGCTTGGCGCGCGGCGGGTCGGATTCGGTTGGGCGCGCGTCGTTGGGGTGCGGGTGTCGTGTGCGGTGCGGGGCCGATTCGGCTTGGGCGCGCAGTTCCCCGCGCTACGGGCGGGCTGGCAGCCCCGCCCGCACTG